>JBDTNI010000011.1:0-12326 GCA_039933815.1 Betaproteobacteria bacterium | reverse complement strand
CGACTGGGACGGGGTGCGCACGAGCTTGCGCACCGCGCTCGCCGAACTCGCGCACGAGGTGCGCGACGGCGTCGCGCGGGTGACACCGCGCAAGCCTTCGACATGCACGTTCTGCGGGCTGCAGCCGCTGTGCCGAATTCGCGTGCTGGACGTCGACGCACCTGTCGACGACGCCGATGGCTGATTCCGACGATCTCGCCAGGGCGGACGCGGCAGCGCGGTCGGATGCGCTCGACGTCTCGCGGTCGTGGCTCGTGCAGGCGCCCGCCGGATCGGGCAAGACCGAGCTCCTGATCGCGCGGTTCCTCGCTCTGCTCGCCATCGTCGATCGTCCCGAGGCCGTCGTAGCGATGACGTTCACGCGCAAGGCGGCCGCCGAGATGCGCGAGCGTGTCGTCGCGGCGTTGCACGCCGCCACTGCCGCCGCGTCCGACGGGCCGGAGCCTGCGCTGCCGCACGCAGCGCTGACGCGACGGCTCGCGCACGCGGCGCTCGCGCGCGACCGGCAACAGCGGTGGCGGCTGCTCGAGCAACCGTCGCGGCTGCGGATCATCACGATCGACGCGATGGCGACGTCGATCGCCCGGCAGGCGCCGGTCGCGTCGTCACTCGGCGCGCTGCCGAGATTCGTCGACGACGCGGAGATTCTCTATCGCGACGCGGCGCGCGACGCGCTCGCCGCGGCGCCCGCCAACGACGCGCGGTGGCAGACATTCCTGCGCTGGATGGACAACGATGCGATGGCCGCGACCCGTCTGATCGCGCAGATGCTCGCGGCGCGCGACCGCTGGCCGATCCACCTGTTCGCCGAAGATCCCGACGCGCTGCGCGCCGACGTCGAGCACGCGTTGCGGTGGGAGATCCGTCGCGCGGTGCAGACCGTCCGACACCGGTTGCCGGACACGCTCGCCCAGTCATTGCACGTGCACGCACGCCACGCCACCGAGCATTTCGCAACTGCCGGGGAGTTGCCGGACTTCGCGACCGAGCTCGCGCGGCTGGCGCGTACCGGCGACGTGCCACCGGACGACGACGCCACAGCCTGGCTTGCCCTCGCTGACTGGCTGCTCACGTCGACGGGTGGTTTCGCCCGGGGGATCACGCATCGCCACGGCTTCCCGGCGGCGGGCAACGGCCCTGGCGCGGCGGTGCGCGTCTCGCGCAAGGCCGACTTCGCGCGCTGGCTGCTGGATGCCGCCGATGTGCCCGGCCTCGCCGAGTCCTGGCACAACCTGCGGGTATTGCCCCCGGCGACCTACGCCGGCGATGCCTGGTCCTTCGTGGTTGCCGCGATGCACGTGCTGCCGGCAGCTGCGGATGCGCTCCGCGCGACGATCGCCGCGCGCGGACAATCCGACTTCACCGAGGCGACGCTGCGGGCGCTGACCGCGCTCGGCACCGACGACGATCCGAGCGAACTGCTGCTCGCGATCGACTACCGGTTGTCGCACCTGCTGATCGACGAGTTCCAGGATACGTCACGCGCGCAGCTTGCGCTGATCGGACGCCTGACGGCCGGCTGGGAAGCGGGCGACGGCCGCACGATCTTTGCCGTCGGCGACCCGATGCAGTCGATTTACCGTTTCCGTCAGGCCGAGGTCCGGTTGTTCATCGAAGCCCAGGACGCGGCGCGCGTGGCGAATGTGCCGGTGGGGGTCGTCGAACTGACCCGTAACTTCCGTTCCCAGCGGTCGATCGTCGCGTGGGTGAATCACGTGTTCGCACAGGTGTTGCCGCGCGTGTCCGACGCGACACGCGGCGATGCGGGTTACCGACCCGCGTATGCGGACGCTTCGACCGGCACCGACGTCGAGCCCTCGCTCGATCTCGTCCGCACGCGCGCCGACGAGGCTGCCGCGGTCGTCGCCCGCGTCACCGAGGCACTGTCCGCCGGGCTCGGGCGCGTTGCGGTGCTGGTGCGCGCGCGCAGTCACGCGCAGGCGCTGCTGCCCGCGCTGCGCGACGCGGGCATCGCCTTTTCGGCGGTCGAGCTCGAAGGCTTGTACGACCGGCTCGCGACGCGGGACGTGCTCTCGCTGGCACGCGCGCTCGCGCAGCCGGCCGACCGACTTGCGTGGCTGGCGATCCTGCGCGCTCCGTGGTGCGGGCTGATACTCGCCGACCTCCTGATCGTCGCCGACGCGTCGTCGCATCGGCCGGTCGTCGCGGCATTGCTCGACGCCGAAGTCATCCGCATCGTTTCGCCAAGCGCCCGGCAGCGGATCGAGCGATTGCTGGTTGCGTTGCGTCCGGCGCTCGCGGCGCGTGGCCGCTACGGATTCGCGTCACTCGTCCGGTCGGCATGGATCGCGATCGGGGGACCGGCCTGCGCGACGCCGTTCGACCGTGCCGGCGTCGACCGCGTGCTGTCGCTGCTCGCCGAACAGGAGCGCGGCGGTGACGTCACCGATCACGACCGTCTGCTGGCGCTCGCCGAGCGGCTGTATGCGGAAACGGGCGACGTCTCGGCCCCCGGCGTGCAGCTGATGACGCTGCATCGAGCAAAGGGCCTGCAGTTCGATGCTGTCGTTCTTCCGGGTCTCGACGCGGATACCGGCGGCGGCGGGCAGCCCGTGCTGCGCTGGAAGGCGCGCGACATCGACGGCTCGCCGTCGCTCGTGCTCGCACCGATGCGTGCGCGGATGGGAACGCTCGCCGCGCAGGATCCGATGTATCGATGGCTGGGGACGCTCGACGCCGCCGAGGAGGTCGCCGAGCTCGGGCGGCTGCTCTACGTCGGCGCAACGCGTGCGAAGCGGCGACTGCACCTCGTCGCGGTCGCCGCGCCGGCGCCCGACGGGCTTGCGTGGAAGCGTCCCGCACGCGGCACTCCGCTCGGACGGCTGTGGAGTGCGCTGAACCTGCCTGCGTTGTCCGCGGCGTCCGCCGCGCCCGCCGATGCCGCCGACACGTTGCCGACCGGCGACCCGTTGGTGCGGATGTCAGCCGACTGGACGCTGCCGCCACTGCCTGCGCCGCTGCCGCGGCGGGCGAGGGTGCCGTTGCGCCGCGAGGAGGCACCCGTCTTCGACTGGGCAGACGCTGTCGCCGCGGCCATCGGCACGGTCGCCCACCGGCTGCTCGCGCAGATCGCCGTCGACGGACTCGACGCGTGGGACGAGCGGAGGCTGCAGCGGGAGCACGCGCGCATCCGGGCCGAACTCGGCAGCGAGGGGCTGGAAGCGGACCTGCGACCGCGCGCCGCACAGCGTGTCGCGGCAGTGATCGCGCGCACGTTGAGCGATCCGCGCGGGCGCTGGCTGTTCGCCGCTACGCACGACAACGCCCACAGCGAGTGGGCGCTGGCGGCCGACGATGGCGGCGAGATCGTCCACATCGTCGTCGATCGCAGCTTCGTCGCCGACGGCACGCGCTACGTCGTCGACTTCAAGACCGGCTCCCACCTCGGCGGCGACGCCGCGTCGTTTCTCGGACGCGAGTTCGAGCGCTACCGGCCACAGCTCGAACGTTATGCGCGCGTCGTGCGCGCCCTCGAGGCGCGGCCCGTCCGCATTGCGCTTTACCACCCGCTCGTCGACGGGGGCTGGCAGGAGCGCGACGCGCCTTGACGGTAAGCGGCGCGTGCTCGCGGGGCATGCGTTAAAATGTATGGTTTTTCAACTGGATGCCCGAGTGCGAACGCTGTGTCGCCGACGGCGGGAAAGAGCGTGCGCGTACAGCGCCAACTCAGGGGCGCGCCCGGTAAGCCGGTCGCGCTGACGATCGGCAATTTCGACGGCGTGCATCGCGGGCATCAGGCGATGCTGTCGCGACTCGTCGAAGCCGCTGAAGACCTCGGACTGCGGGCCGCCGTGCTGACGTTCGAGCCGCACCCGCGGGAATTCTTCACGCCCGCGTCGGCGCCGCCGCGGTTGTCGACACTGCGGGCGAAGCTCGACGCGTTTCGCGCCTACGGTGTCGCGACGACGTATGTCGCGCGCTTCGATGCGCGGTTCGCGTCGCTGACGGCATCCGAATTCGTCGGCGACGTGCTCGAAGGTGCGTTGTCCGCGCGCTGGCTGCTGGTCGGCGAAGACTTCCGGTTCGGCCACGGGCGCGCGGGCGATCTCGCCTTGCTGCGCCGTGCGTCGCGTCGCTTCAGCGTCGAGGCCATGCGCACGGTCGATGTCGATGGCGAGCGCGCGTCGAGCACGGCAGTCCGTGCGGCGCTGGCGTCCGGTGACCTCGCTCGCGCGGCTGCGCTGCTCGGTCGGAACTACGCGATCTCCGGCCGCGTGGTGCACGGCGACGGTCTCGGCCGGGTGCTCGGGTTTCCGACCGCCAATCTGGCGTTGCGGCGAACGCCGCCGATGACGGGCATTTTCGCCGTCAACGTGCACGGTCTGCCAGGCGGCGTTGCGCGGGGTGTGGCGAGTCTCGGCGTGCGGCCGACGGTCAAGGCCGACGGTGCGCCGCTGCTCGAGGTTTACGTTCTGGACTTCGACGGCTCGATCTACGGGTCGCGTCTGACGATCGAGTTTCTCGAGCGGCTGCGCGACGAGCAGCGCTTTCCCGACGTCGATGCGCTGACGTGCCAGATCGCGCGCGACGTCGACGCTGCGCGGGACTATTTCGCGGCGGCTGGTTGATTTGCCGTCGTTCCAACCGATGTAGGTCAACTGGATCCTGTATTTTCTCTTCATGCCCGACGAACCGCGCACCGACTACAAGTCGACACTGAACCTGCCCGACACGCCGTTTCCCATGCGGGGCGACCTGGCGCGGCGCGAGGCTGCGTGGGTCGATGCGTGGCGCCGCGACGGCGTTTACGCCGCCATTCGCGCCGCATCGCGCGGGCGCCCGCGCTTTGTCCTTCACGACGGCCCCCCCTATGCCAACGGCGATATCCACATCGGCCACGCGGTCAACAAGATCCTGAAAGACACGATCGTCAAGAGTCGCACGCTCGCGGGATTCGACGCGCCCTACGTCCCCGGCTGGGATTGTCACGGGATGCCGATCGAGGTGCAGATCGAGAAGACGCACGGCAAGCATCTGTCCACCGCGGAGACGCAACGGCTCTGCCGCGCGTACGCCCGCGAGCAGATCGAGCGCCAGAAGAAGGACTTCGAGCGGCTCGGCGTCCTGGGCGACTGGGGTCACCCGTACACGACGATGAATTACCGCAACGAGGCCGACGAGATCCGGACGCTCGGCCGTCTGCTCGACAAGGGCTACCTGTACCGCGGCCTCAAGCCGGTCAACTGGTGCTTCGATTGCCACAGTGCGCTCGCCGAGGCCGAGGTCGAGTACGAGGATCGCGTCGATATCGCGGTCGACGTCGGATTTCCGATCCGCGACGACGTTGAGCGGGCGAGGCTTGCGCGCGCGTTCGGCGTCACGGCGCCGCTCGACGAACCCGTCTACGCGGTCATCTGGACCACGACGCCGTGGACGATTCCCGCGAACCAGGCGTTGACCGTTCACGCCGAGGTCGTTTACGCGCTGGTATCGACGCCCCGCGGGCACCTCGTGGTCGCCGAGGAACTCTCGCGCGCGTGCCTTGCGCGCTACGGACTCGACGGCACGGTCGTCGCCACCGCGCCGGGCGCAGCGCTCGAGCGCATCGTGTTCGCACACCCGTTCTACGATCGTGCGTCGCCCGTGCACCTCGGTGATTTCGTCACGCTGGAGCAGGGCACCGGCATCGTCCACAGCTCGCCGGCCTACGGCGTCGAGGATTTCCAGTCGTGCCGTCGCTATGGCATGACCGACGACGAGATCTTGAACCCGGTACTCGGCGACGGCCGCTATTCCGACGACCTGCCGCTGTTCGGCGGTCTGCGGATCTGGGACGCGAATCCGCGGATCGTTAAGCGGCTCGAGGAAGCCGGCGCGCTGTTTCACGCCGAGAAGTTCACCCACAGTTACATGCACTGCTGGCGGCACAAGACACCGATCATCTATCGCGCAACCACCCAGTGGTTTGCGGGCATGGACGACGTTCCCGGTTTCCACGGTCACAAGCCGTCCGAAACGCTGCGCACGAGCGCGCTGCGCGGCATCGACGCGACCGAGTTCTTTCCGTCGTGGGGCAAGGCGCGGCTGCACGGCATGATCGCCAACCGGCCGGACTGGACGCTGTCGCGCCAGCGGCAGTGGGGAACGCCGCTTCCGTTCTTCGTCGATCGCGTCACCGACGCGCTGCATCCCGACACGCTCGCGCTGCTGGAACTCGCCGCCGCGAAGGTGGAGTCGGGCGGCATCGAGAGCTGGTTCGACGCGACGAGCGAGGATTTCGGCGTCGACGAATCGCGGTACCGCAAGCTCACCGATACGCTCGACGTCTGGTTCGACTCCGGGACGACGCACCAGACGGTGATGGGCGGGCCGGACGGACGCAAGACGGACGCGGGCTCGCATCCTGACGCAACCGGCTTCCCGGCGGACCTTTACCTCGAGGGCTCCGACCAGCATCGGGGCTGGTTCCACTCGTCGCTGCTGACGTCGTGCATGCTGAACGGCGTTCCGCCTTACAAGGCGCTCCTGACCCACGGCTTCGCCGTCGACGGCGCCGGACGGAAGATGTCGAAGTCGAAGGGCAACGTCGTCGCGCCGCAGAAGATCGCGGGAACGCTCGGCGCCGAGATCCTCAGGCTGTGGGTGGGCGCGACCGACTATTCCGGCGAGCTGTCGATCTCCGACGAGATCCTGAAGCGAGTCGTCGAGGGCTACCGGCGCATCCGCAACACGCTGCGGTTCCTGATGGCCAACACGGCGGACTTCGGCGCCGCGCATGCGCTGCCCGTCGACGAGCTGTTCGAGATCGACCGCTTCGCGCTCGTCAAGGCGCGCGCGATGGCCGATGCGGTGATCGCCGACTACACTCGCTACGAGTTCCACCTTGTCGTGCAGCGTTTGCAGACCTATTGCAGCGAGGATCTCGGCGGTTTCTACCTCGACGTGCTCAAGGACCGGCTGTACACGACGGCGCAGGACGGCCGCGGCCGACGGTCGGCGCAAACCGCGCTCGCGCTGATACGCGACGCGCTGCTGAAGCTGATGGCGCCGATCCTGTCGTTCACGGCGGAGGAGGCGTGGGCGCTCCTGCATCCCGACGAGCCGACGATTTTCGTGACGACGTGGGAGGGCATGCTGCCCGTTGTCGCCGACGCCGCGGCGCTCGCCGCGCGCTGGGATCAGATCGTCGCCGTGCGCGCGCTCGTGCAAAAGGAACTCGAAGCCGTGCGGCAGGCAGGCGCGATCGGCTCGTCATTGCAGGCGGAAGTGGACATCGTGGCCGACGCCGCGACGTATGCCGCTCTGGCATCGATCGGCGACGACCTGCGGTTCGTACTGATCACGTCGGCGGCGAGTGTGCGCCGCGGCGACGCGCTGGCGATTGCGACCACGCCGAGTCCGCATTCGAAATGCGAGCGCTGCTGGCACTGGCGGGCGGACGTCGGCCGCGACGTCGCGTACGCGAGTTTGTGTGGTCGCTGCGTGTCCAATCTCTACGGGCCGGGCGAGGCGCGGCGGTTCGCATGAGGCCTCTCGCGAAT
Source organism: Betaproteobacteria bacterium (assembly GCA_039933815.1). Lineage (GTDB taxonomy): Bacteria > Pseudomonadota > Gammaproteobacteria > Burkholderiales > Casimicrobiaceae > VBCG01. Next base: position 4,824 of record JBDTNI010000011.1, on the reverse strand, counting down.
GCGCTGGGCGCGACGCGGGCAGGTGCCACGGGCGGCCGCGCGCCGTTGCACTGGCTGTGGCTGTCCGTCGCCGTCATCATCGCCGACCAGCTGACGAAGCGTGCGATCGTCGACGCGTTTCGCCCGGGTGACGAGCTGCCGCTGACGCCGTTCGTGAGCCTCGTCCTTGCTTTCAACCGAGGCGCGGCGTTCAGCTTCCTGGCCGGTGAAGCGGGCTGGCAGCGCTGGCTCTTCACGTTGATCGCGATCGCCGCGTGCGCCGTCATGACCTGGCTTTTGCGCAAGGGCGGCAGCACGTGGCTCTGCATGGGGCTCGCGCTGATCATCGGCGGTGCGCTCGGCAACCTCTACGATCGGCTCGTGCTCGGACACGTCGTCGACTTCCTGCTCGTGCACTGGCGGGGCTGGTACTTCCCCGCGTTCAACGTCGCCGACAGTGCGATCACCGTCGGGGCGGCGTCGCTGATTCTCGACAGCTTCCGGCCGCGGCCGGCCGTCGCGGTCGGGGCGGAGTGATGATGGACATCGTGCTTGCGAACCCGCGCGGTTTCTGTGCCGGCGTCGACCGTGCGATCGCGATCGTCGAACGGGCGTTGCAGCAGTTCGGCGCGCCGATCTACGTGCGTCACGAGGTCGTTCACAACCGTTTCGTCGTCGACGACCTGAAGCGCAAGGGTGCGGTGTTCGTCGAGACGCTCGACGAGATTCCCGATGGCGCAACGGTGATCTTCAGCGCGCACGGCGTGTCGCAGCGCGTGCGCCGGGAGGCCGGCGACCGCGGGCTCAACGTCTTCGATGCAACGTGTCCGCTGGTGACCAAGGTTCACGTCGAGATCGCGAAGATGCACGCGCAAGGGCGCGAGATCGTGATGATCGGCCATGCCGGGCATCCCGAGGTCGAAGGCACGATGGGCCAGTGCGACGGCGGCGTCTATCTTGTCGAGTCCGCCGCCGACGTCCCGCGGCTCGACGTGCGCGACCCGTCGCGACTCGCGTACGTGACGCAGACGACGTTGTCGGTGGACGACGCGGCGGCCATCGTCGATGCACTGAAGGCGCGGTTCCCCGACATCCTCGGCCCCAAGAAGGACGATATCTGCTACGCGACGCAGAACCGGCAGGACGCGGTGAAATTCATGAGTCCCGCAGTGGACGTCGTCATCGTCGTCGGCAGCCCGAACAGCTCCAACTCGAACCGGCTGCGCGAGGTTGCCGCTAACCGTGGCGTGGCGTCATACATGGTCGATAACGCGACCGAGCTCCGGCCGGAGTGGCTCGCGGGCAAGCGGCGTGTCGGCGTGACGGCGGGCGCGTCGGCACCCGAGTTGCTCGTGGCGCAGGTGATCGACCGGTTGCGCGCGCTCGGCGCGACGTCGGTGGCGGAGCTACCCGGAACCGTCGAGCGGACGGTGTTCCCGATGCCGCGGGGCCTCGCGGCGAAGCCAGACGAGTAGCGCGACGAACGCCGCGACACCGGCGGCGGATGCCACCGCCGCCACCGCGCTGTTGCGCCCGTGCTCGACGATCGCGCGTACCAGCGATTCGGCGATGTAGAACGGCAACAGCAACGTCAGCCATTGGCGCGGCCTGCGGGTGCCGCGGAGCGTGCCGGGCAACAGCGCAACCAGCGGCAACGCCTTCAGCGCCAGCCACGATCCGCGACCGCCGATCGGCGCGAGTACGAGTTCCCACATCAATTGCAGCGCGATGAGCGCAACGACGGCTGCGATCGCGACCCGCGAAGCGGGCGACGGGTGCACGCGAGCCCCGGCGGGCGACCCGGCGTCGTCACCGCCCAAGCGGCGCCGGTCGGTCACGCCGTGGCCGCGGCGTCAGCTGACGGCGACGAATTCGTAGAGCTCGAAGCCGGGGCCCTGCTCGACGAGCTTGGTCAGGACGGCGAAGCCCGTCGCGCTGCCACGACGCAGGCTCACCGCCTGCTCGAGCGCAAATGCGCCGGCGGGCGCGGCGAGCTGCGGGGCAGGCGAAGTCTCGTCGGCATCCTGATCCTCGGGCAGCACAAGGACGGGCAGCAGGTCGCCGTTGGGCGCGTGTTCGGCGGCGGCGGCCGCGGCTTCGGCGCGTTCGGAGAGGAGTTCGCATCCGAACTCGAGCATCGAGTCGTTCAGCGTGTTGCGGAACCAGCGGACCATGGCGACCTGCAGCCCGGGACGCCCTTCGACGCGCAGTGCGACGAGGTCGCCGACGCGCAGCGACGCCGGCGCGGCGTCGATCTGACGCAGCGCGTAACCGCCGGTCGTATGGTTCACGACCTGGCATTCGGTCATCGGCGGCGGCGGGGTCGCACCGTTCGGCGCGTGGCCGGCCAGGCCGCGACTGTACTGCCACACTCCCGGCAACCCGGCGCACATCACCACGCGCGCCCGCGAAGGAAGTCGGTTGAACGCACGCGCCGGCGGAATGGCCCACTGGCGCAGCAACCGGTTCAGCAACGCGACGTAAGGACCCCGCGCGTCGGGATTCGTGCCGACCTCGGCCGGCAGCGGTCCACCGGTCTCGAGCGCACGGATCTGTTCCTGCAGCTCGAACGCCAGGTCGAACGTAAGCAGGTACAGCTTCGATCCGTCGCCGGAACCCGCCTTGTTGGCCGAGAATGGAGGGAAGTCGTGGCCGACCGGCACGATCGCCACGGCCTTCGCCATCCGATGCACGGGCGGCACGGGCGTCAGCTTGGCGAGGTGCGCGTGCTCGGCGAGAAAGTTGAGCACGGTGCGCAGCTGGCTCGGCAGGAATCCGTAGGGGTTGGCGAGCGCCAGCAGCAGCGACTGCACGTACAGCCGCTCGAGCGTCACGTCCGGCTGGTCAGGCGTGACCGGATGGCGGTGAATCTTCCGCTCGCGCGTGTACATGTAGATGTCATGCGCGTCGTACCAGGTCTGTGGCGGCACCGGCGCGTACGCGAGATAGCTGTTCGCGAGCACGCGCGACGTCGACTGGAAGGTCCGGCGCACGAGCGCGACCGTGCGCCGCGGTCCGCCAAATGGGAAGCGCCGCGAAGCCTCGCGCAGCAGCAGACGCTTGTAGGCGACCGACAGTTCGCTGGCGAGCGCCAGCGCCGCCTTGGCGGCTTCGAGGTTATCGCCCTGCAACGGGTGAGTCGCGCGGGTGAACTGCCGCTCGAGCCGCGGCCACAGCAACGCCCCGGCCTTCCAGTATTGCTCGGTAAGGTCCAGTCGCCTCGAATGGCTCATCGACATTCGATTGGTCGCGGCGAGCACCTCGCCGATCGCGCGCGCCGCGAATCCCGGCTCGCGCGTCAGCATCTCCGTCAGGTAGGCCGCGACGCGCGACGGACGTTTTTCCGCAGCGACCGAGGGTCGTTCGGAAAGGGACGGAAGTCGCAGTGCAAGAGGCATTGCCGGCGGAGGACGGAGCGGCCCGATACGGGCGCGACGATTATACGGGCGAACGCAGGAAATCGACGACCACCCTGACCTGGTCCTGCGCGAACAGCATCGGCGCGTGCCCGACACCGTCGAACGCGACGACGCGCGGGCGGGGACCGCGGGCGCTCATTTCCCGCGCGGTGTCCGCCGACAACAGGTCGGACTGCGCGCCGCGCAGCACGAGCGTCGGACACGCGATCGCATCCCAGAGTGGCCACAACGGCGGCGGCGCAGGCTGCGCGCGAAACGGGACGGCGATTGCGGGGTCGTAGCCCCAGCCCCAGCGCCCGTCGCTGCGCTGCCGGGCGTTGGTGCGCGTCACATGCGCCCACTGCGCGTCGGTCAACGGCCCGAACGGCGCAGACACGCGCCTCGCGTAGTGCTCGAGGGCGTCGTAGGTGTCGAACACGGGATCCGTGCCGAAATAGGTGCCGATCCGCGCCAGCGCCGCCGGATCGAGCACGGGGCCCACGTCGTTGACGACCAGTCGTCGCACCGGCGTGCCCGGCAGCGACGCCATCATGATGCCGAGCAGGCCGCCCATCGACGTTCCGACCCACGCGACCGATTCGACGCCGGCCCCGCTGATCAGCGCCGTCAGCGTGGCGAGGTACGTAGGCGCAGCGTAGTCCATCGGATCGCGCAGCCATTCGCTCTGCCCGCGCCCTGGCATGTCGGGCGCGATGACGCGATGCGTCGCCGACAGCGCCTCGGCGATGACGTCGAAGTCCCGGCCGTTGCGACCGATGCCGTGCACGCAGACGACCACGTTCGGATTGTCGCGCGCGCCCCAGTCGTAATAAGCGACCCGGTGGAATCCGTGCGCCGAAAGGGCGAGGATGTGGGCTGTATTCGGCGAGGCTGCTGTCAGCATCGTGTGCGGGTACGGCCGTCGACGCGCATCACGCGTTCCTTTGGGCGTCAATCGGGTGCAGCGAGCGTGCGCTCGAATATCAGCAGCATCGCGGCCGTCGCGCCCCAGATGTAGCGATGAAGCCACGGAATCGCCCAGTACTCGCGCCGCAGCGCGCCAAGCATTCGATGATGGCGCTGATGATTGGCCGTGTCCAGAATGAAGTCGAGCGGGACTTCGAACACGTCGGCCACTTCGACGGGATCGAGCGCGAGTTCGAACGGCGGCTCGATCCAGCCGACCACCGGTTGCACGCGATAGCCCGACACCGTTTCATACGGGCACAGTTCACCGAGAATTTCGATCCGCGCGGGATCGAGGCCGATTTCCTCGCGCGTTTCGCGCAGCGCCGCAGCCGCGTGATCGGCGTCGCCGGGGTCCACGCGTCCGCCGGGAAAACTGATCTGTCCCGGATGATCGGGCAGGTCGGCGCTGCGCTCGGTAAGCAACAGCTGCAGCCCTTCTGGGCGGTTGACCAGCGGAACGAGTACGGCAGCCGGCGTC
>JBDTNI010000010.1:0-12895 GCA_039933815.1 Betaproteobacteria bacterium | reverse complement strand
AGTCGAGGGCAGGCAGCCGAAGTCTCGTCATGGCGCGAAGGCGGCGTATAAAGCGTCATCTTAGGCACGCTCGCGCGCGTCGTGCAAGCGAACACCGCGCCGCTATAATCGGCGCGGGCGACGGTCACGGCCATTCGTGGGGGACCGCGCGTTACCCTGAAGGAGTCGACGATGATGAACCTTTCCCGAGAAGCGCTCCTCGACGATTTTTCGATGATCCTTGGCGAAGCCGAAGACCTGCTGAAGCGCGCGGGCAACGCGACTGGCGAAAAGGCGAAAGACCTGCGGGCGCAAGTGGAGGCGAAGCTCCTGGCCGCAAAACTCCGGCTGCAGGAGCTCGAAGGCGAGGCGATGGACCTCGCGCGCGCCACGGCACGCGTCACCGACGATTACGTCCACCGCAATCCCTGGTCGGCGATCGGCGCTGCCGCGGTGGCGGGATTCCTCGTCGGCGTCGTGATCAGCCGCCGCTAGCACCGGCGACTCGCGTTGCGCCGCCCGGTTCGCGGCTGCGCGAATCGCCGCCGCTATCGCCCGAGCCCGAGCCAGATCGCTTCCACGCGCGCGGCAACCGCAGGATCCATTGCGATCGGCCGGCCCCACTCGCGCGCCGTCTCCGCCGGCCACTTGTTGGTCGCATCGATGCCCATCTTGCTGCCCAGCCCCGCCACCGGCGACGCGAAATCGAGATAGTCGATCGGCGTGTTCGGCACAATCAGCGTGTCGCGCGCAGGATCCACGCGCGTGGTCAGCGCCCAGACGACGTCCTTCCATTCGCGGATGTCGACGTCGTCGTCGGTGACGATGATCAGCTTCGTATACATGAACTGGCGCAGGAAGCTCCAGATGCCGAACATGACGCGCTTCGCGTGGCCGGGATACTGTTTCTTCATCGACACCACGGCCAGCCGGTAGCTGCAGCCCTCCGGCGGCAGGTAGAAATCGGTGACCTCGGGGTACTGGCGCTGCAGGAGTGGCACGAACACTTCGTTCAACGCGACACCGAGCATCGCCGGCTCGTCGGGCGGTTTGCCCGTGTACGTGGAGTGATAGATCGGATCGCGGCGGAGCGTAATGCGCTCGATCGTGAGGACCGGAAAGCGCTCGACCTCGTTGTAGTAGCCGGTGTGATCGCCGAACGGTCCTTCCAGCGCCGTCTCGTAGCCGCTCGGATCGGCCGAATCCGGCTGCACGAAGCCCTCCAGAACAATCTCCGCCGACGCCGGAACCTGCAGGTCGTGGGAGAGGCACGCGACGATTTCCGTGCGGCTGCCGCGCAGCAACCCTGCGAATTGGTATTCGGACAGCGAGTCCGGCACCGGCGTGACCGCGCCGAGGATGGTCGCGGGGTCGGCGCCGAGCACGACGGCGATCGGGAACCGCGTGCCGGGCGTCGCGCGCGCATGATCGCGGAAGTCGAGCGCTCCGCCGCGCGTGCTCAACCAGCGCATGATGACCTTGTTGCGCGCGATCACCTGCTGGCGATAGATGCCGAGGTTCTGCCGCTGCTTGTGCGGCCCGCGCGTGACCGTAAGCCCCCACGTGATCAGCGGCCCGGCGTCGTCGGGCCAGCACGTCTGGATCGGCAGTCGGCCGAGATCGACATCCGCGCTTTCCCAGACGACGTCCTGGCACGGCCCCGCGCCGCGGACCTTCGGCGCCATGTCGAGAATCTTCATGAAGACCGGGCGCGTCGTGCGCCAGGCGTCGACGAGACCCTTCGGGGGCTCGGGCTCCTTGAGAAAGGCAAGCAGGCGGCCGACGTCGCGCAGGCCCGCCTGCCAGTCCGCCGGATCGGCGCCCATCGCCTTCGCCACCCGTTGCGGCGTGCCGAACAGATTGGCGAGCACCGGGATCGTTCCGCCGCCGGGCGCGGCGAAATCGCCAGCCGGATGCTCGAACAGCAGCGCCGGCCCGTGCGAACGCAGCGCACGGTCGGCGAGCGCCGTCATCTCGAGCTTCGGATCGACGACCGCCGTCACGCGCGCGAGGTCGCCGTCGCGTTCGAGTTGCTGGATGAAATCCCGCAGATCGCGGTAAGGCATCGAGGAATCCGCGGCGTCGAATCGTGCATGATACGTGTCGACGGCGTCGTTCTGGCGGCCGCCCAAGGAGCGCACATGCTGATTTGCCGCTGGCTCGCCTTCGCCGTGGCCGGCGCGTTGTCGACGGCCTGCGCGTCGACGCCTGAAGACGCGTCGCGTCCCCGCGAAGAGGCCATCTACCGCACCGGCAGCAACATTCCCGCCAGGGATTACCGCTCGGAGCACATCGAAGTCGGGAGTCCCGACGCGATGAATCCTTCGAACCGGCCGATGAGCAACGTCGGCTCGCGCAAGCCAGGCGGCTGAGCCCGATCGCCGCGCCGGCTGACGTCAGATGACGGCGCCGGCGCCGCCGTCCATCGGAACGATGGCGCCGGTAACGTAGCTCGCGCGGTCCGAGGCCAGGAACAGCGCAACCGCAGCGATTTCCTCGGGCAACCCCAGGCGCCGCAACGGGATCCGCGCCTGCTGTCGCTGGAGGATCTCGTCGGCCGACAGGCCCGTCATCTTCGCCTCGGCCGCCAGGCCCTCGTGCACGCGCCCGGTCAGCGTGCCGCCGGGGTTGATCGCGTTGATGCGAACGCCCCGGGGACCGTGCGCGGCAGCAAGCCCCGCTGTCGCGAGCATCAGCGCCGCGTTGGCGGAGCCGCCGGGGATGTGCACGGAACTCGCTGTCTTGCCGCCGGCGCCGACGATGTTGACGACGCTGCCGCGGCCGCGCGCCGCCATCCGGCGCACGATGATGTCGAGCGGATGGATGTAGCTGAAGAACTTCGCGTCCATCGCGTCGTGCCATGCCTGTGCAGTCAGGTCGTCCGGCGGATAGCGCTTGGCCGCGCCTGCCGAGTTGACGAGGACGTCGATGGGTCCGAGCGCCGCTTCCACGGCGTCGATCATCGAGGCCGTCGCCGCAGCGTCGGTCATGTCCGCCGCAAACGCAACGGGTGCGTGCCGGACGCCGGCGATCTTTGCGAGTGCCGCATCGAGGTTGACGCGGCTGCGGGAGACGAGTGCGACGCGCGCACCCTCGCGCGCAAACGCGTCGGCGCAGGCGAAGCCGATGCCCTTGCTGGCGCCGGTGACGACGACGACCTTGTCGGCGAGTCCGAGATCCATCGTTTGCTCCGTCAGCGCGCGGCGAAGCGCATTGCGAGACTCGCGATCACCGCGGGCCACGCACGCTCTGGAACAGGCAACCCTCGCTGCCGCGCGAACCTTCGGGAACGTCGGCGCCGAACGACAGCTCGAACGCGCCGCGGACGAACAGGGCCATCTCAAGGCTCCTCGGTGGAATGCGCGCCGGGCGCGAGCCGCTGGCGCAGGAACGCGCGAACGCTGGCGTTGGCCGCGTCGCGCGCCTCGGGATTCGGTCCGACGTGCACGCCCTGGCCCGGGTGCACGCCGTTGGGTACGTCCGTCCGGAGCATGAGCCGCCCGGTCGGCGAGTCGAATGCATGATAGCTGTTCGCATACGTGGTGACGAGCACGTCGAGGTCGCGCGCCGCCATTGCGTCGCCGAATGCGTTGCAGGTGTCGGCGGGCGTCCAGTCGTCGAGCGCGCCGATGTGAATGCGCGTCGGCGTACCGGGCCGATACCGGTCGCCCGCGCGCAACGGAGTCGCGCAGCCGGGGTAGAACGCCACGGCGGCGCGAAAGAACGGCGGCGCGCCGGGGCGCTCGAAGAACGTCGCGATCGCGGGATCACGTGCGTTGACCGCCTGCAGCGCGGCACTGCCGCCGTGCGACCAGCCGACGACCGCGATGCGGCCGGGCGCGATGTCCGGTCGCGATGCCAGATAGGCCAGCGCGCCGAGCGCGTCGAGCCGGCGCATCGCCGCCGTCACCGTGCGTTCGCCATGACGTACGGTGCAGATCTCGCCGATGCCGCGCGCGCGCAGGCTGTCGGCGAACAGCACGGCGTAACCGTCGCGCAGGTACTGGGCGGCGCGCAACGCCATTCGCTCGGCAAGTTCGCCGCCGCGGCCTTCGCGCAGCGAATACATGCCGCCGCAACCGTGCAACGCGATGACGGCCGGGTAACCGTCCGGCGGCGCCGGCGTTCGCGGCAGCAGGAGCTTTCCGTGCAGGTTGACCACGCTGCCCTGCGCGTCGCGATCCGCGGACGGAAACGATACGTCGAGCGGACGCGCGCTCGCGCACGAGGCGATCACAGCGATCAGCAGACCGACGATCATCAGTCTCACCGTTCCTCCAGAAACGGGCACAGCCCCCGCCACGCGACGAGCTTTTCGGCCACGGGTCGCGTATACGCGGGGCTCGTCGACGGCAGCACCAGCGTCGCGTAACCTGCCGACGCCCACGCGGCGCTGGCGCGGCCGGCGGTGTTGCCATTGAAGCACACCGCCTTCAGTTCGCGCGCCACCCGTCGAACGCGGGTGATCTCGCCGTGTTCCGCATTGCGAATCGCCGCATCGAGGCTGCCGGCGCGTTCGCACGCGATGATCGTATCCCAGATCGCGATTCGACGCGCTCGCAGTCGTGACAGCCGGTCCGCGTAGGAAAGATCGGCCAGCGGTTCGCCCAGGATCGCGCCGAGGATAGGCCAGAAGTGGTTGCGCGGATGCGCGTAATACTGCCGGGCCGCAAGCGACGCCGCGCCCGGAAAACTGCCGAGGATCAGCACTTGCGCGTCGGGCGCGATGACCGGCGGGAGGCCCCGCCGGCGTGCCCCCGCGGCGCCGCCGGCCCGCGGACGTGTCACCACGCGTGCGGCCAGCGCCCGCTGATCACCGCGTAGTCGAGCGCGACGGCGGCAAAGACCGCAAGACCCAGCCAGTGGTTGCCGCGAAAGGCGCGGAAACACGCGGCCGGTTCGCGGCACCGGATCAGCCGCAGATGATGGAGCGCCATCGATGCCGCGACCGCCAGCCCGCCCGCGTAGACGCCGTGCCGCGCGTAGTAGCGGCCGACCCACGCCATCCCGGCGATGAAGATCGCGTAGCAGACGGCAACGGCCACGACATCGAGACGACCGAACGTCAGCGCGGACGTGCGGATGCCGATCTTCACGTCGTCGTCGCGATCGACCATCGCGTATTCGGTGTCGTACGCGACGACCCAGAAGAGATTGATCGCGAGCAGCGCCCACGCGACGGGCGGTACGTCGTCCTGCACGGCGGCATACGCCATCGGGATGCCGAACGAGAACGCGATACCGAGGAAAGCCTGCGGAATCGCGAAGAACCGCTTGACGAATGGATAGACGACGGCGATCGCGAGCGCCGGAACCGACCAGACGATCGCCGTTCGCGTGGTGAGCAGCACGAGCAGGAACGCCAACAGTCCGCCGACGGCCGCGACGACGAGCGCCTCCCACGGCGCGATGACGCCCGCAGCGAGCGGCCGTTGCGCCGTGCGCGCGACGTGCGCATCGAAGTCGCGATCCGCCCAGTCGTTCATTGCGCAACCCGCCGAGCGCATCACCAGCGTGCCCGCGCAGAACACGAGCACGAGCGACAGCCGCGGCTCGCCGCCGGCAGCGAGCCAGAGCGCCGACAGCGTGGGCCACAGCAGGAGCAGCGTGCCGATCGGCTTGTCGAGGCGAGTGAGGCGCACGTAGGCGCCGAGCCGCTCGCGCACGCCCGACGCGCGGCGCGGTCGGTCGCCGATCGAAGTGTGTGCCGCGGGCATCAGGAGGCGCCTGCGACGCGGGTGTTCACGAACCGATCGGCAGGGCGAGTTGGCGCCGCAGTTCGCGCGGCGCGATTTGCGCGAGCATCGCGTGCGGAGATGGGTGGAGGAGACGCAGCCGAAGTTCTCCGACGAGGCGGGCATTGCACAGCCGCCGCGATTCGGACATGAACGACAGCAGTGCCGGCGCGATCTGGCGCTCCGCGGCTTCCCAGCCGATCCGTGGCGGCCGCGGCAGATGGAACGCGTCGGCGACGGTATCGAACCAAACACCCATCTTCATGTCGCTGTCGTCGCTGACGTTGTAGGCGCGGTTGGGCCGCCCGCGATACAGCGCCGCGACGACCGCGCGCGCAAGGTCGTCCGCATGGATGTGATTGGTATGCACGTCGTCCTCGGGTAGCAGCGCCGGCGTCCCGTGCTTCAACCGCTCCAGCGGAAGCCGCGTGGGCGCGTAGATGCCAGGGGCGCGGAGAATCGACAGCACGACGCCGTTGCGCGCCGCGAAGTCACGCAGTCGATCCTCGGCCGCGACGCGCCGTCGCGCGCGCGGCGTGGTCGGACGCCGCGGACGCGTCTCGTCGACGCGCGCGCCGGCGCAATCTCCATACACGCCCGACGTCGAGATGTAGACGATATGCCGCGGTATAATTCGCGCGCCCGCTAACGCTGCCAGCAGGCGCCGGGTGCGCGGATCGTCGCGGCCTTCCGACGGCGGCGGCGCGAAGTGGAGCACTGCGAACGGCGCGGCGCGCAGGCGCCGCAGCGTGCGCAAGTCGTCGAGATCCCCGAGCATCGGGACGACGCCATGCGCGCGCAGCCTGCGAACGTCGTCCTTGTCGCGCGTCAGTCCGATGAGGCGCGCACGATGCCGAAGTCGCTGCGCGACGCGCATCGCGATGTCGCCGCAGCCCACCAGCAATACCCGCTGCGTCATGCCGCTATAGGGAACGCGCCGGCGTGTCCGCCGACGTTGGACGCGTCATGCAGTGCGGCGCAGGAACCTCGCATAATCGACCGATGCCTGAAGTACCGCGATGACGCACGAGATTACCATACGGCCCAGCGATCACGCGTTCGCGTGCGAGCCCGACGAGACGGTGCTGCAGGCGGCGATGCGCGCCGATCTGCTGATTCCTTACGGCTGCCGCAACGGCGCGTGCGGAACGTGCAAGGGCCGCGTGCTCGAGGGCAGGGTCGACTTCGGCGCGCACCAGCCCACGACGCTGACCGACGACGACAAGCGGCGCGGACTCGCGCTGTTCTGTGTGGCGCGGCCGTTGTCGGCTCTCGTGATCGAAGTGCGCGAAGTGCGCCGTGCGGGCGACATCCAGATCAAGCGCCTCCCCTGCCGGATCGAATCGATCGCACGGCCCGCGGCGGACGTCGCGATCGTGAAGCTCAAGCTGCCGTCGAACGAGCGTCTGCAATACCTGGCCGGCCAATACATCGACGTGCTGCTGAAGGACGGCCATCGCAGGAGCTTCTCGCTCGCGACGCCACCGCATGCGGACGAATTGCTCGAACTCCACATCCGTCACACGCCCGGCGGCCTCTTCACCGATCCGCTGTTCACGACGTTCAAGGGACGCGAGATCCTGCGCTTCGAGGGTCCGCTCGGAACCTTCTACCTGCGCGAGGACAGCGACAAGCCGGTGATCTTCGTTGCCGGCGGCACCGGCTTCGCGCCGATCAAGGCCATGATCGAGCACCTGATCCATCACCGGATCCCGCGCGAGATCGTACTTTACTGGGGCGTGCGCACGCCGGGCGACCTGTACATGCCGGAATTGCCGGGCCGCTGGCAGACTGACAACCGCAACTTCACGTTCATTCCCGTCGTATCCACGCCAGCGGCCGGCGACGGATGGCCCGGACGCACGGGCCTCGTGCACGAGGCCGTCCTCGAAGACTTCCGCGATCTCGCGGGTTACCAGGTCTACGCGTGCGGAGCGCCGCCAATGATCGATGCGGCGCGGCGCGACTTCACGTCGCTGCGTTCGCTGCCGGCCGGCGAATTCTTTGCCGACAGCTTTACCTACGCCGCGCAGACCGAGGCGCTGCCGCGCTGATTCGTCATGCGCGCGTCGCGCTGCGCTCGAGCTCCGACAGCGCCAGTCGCAGCGCGGCGGCGAAATGCGCGTCCGCCTCGGACCGACGGTCCAGCTTCGCAAGCATTTCGCCGAGCGCCACGTGCGCGCGCCAGTGATTGTCGAGTGCGAGGCTCGCCTCGAGGTAAGTCTGGGCCTTGCCCCAAAGCTGCTGGCGCTCGCACAGGCAGCCAAGCGCGTACAGCAGCGTTGCATCCTGGTTGTGACGAACGAGCCATCGCTCCGCAGTCTCGAGCTGCCGCGTCGCGTCGGGCGGACGGCACTCGGCGTAGACGAGCGCGAGCACCGGGTCCCAACTGCGATCCAGGCTCTTCGCGAGAATGTCGGCGGCCTCCCGATCGCCACCGAGCTGCAGGAAGCTCCGCGCCGCTGCGCGCGCGACATTCGGCTGCAGTCGATCGATTTCGGGCACGCGTGCCCAGTACGCGCGCAATCCCGCGGCGTCGTGCGCAAGGTCAGCCAGCGCCTCTGCGTGGGCGCTCGCCCGCAATAGATCACCTTGCGCGGCGTCGTAGACCCTGCGCTTGACGAGCTGGTCGACGAGCGGCGGGATTTCGTTGGGTCGACCGGCCGCGTTCAGCGCCCGCAGTTCGAGGCGCTGTGCTGCCGTATGCAACCCGGCCTCGCGTCGCAGCTCCGCAAGCCGCGCCAGCGCCTCCGACGGCTGACCCCGCTCGAGCGCAATCTCCGCCTCGAGCATCAGCCTCGGCACCGCGAGACTTGTCGCGTGCGTGTCAGGCCGGTCGAGCATCGCCGCCGCGCCGGCGTAATCCCGCGTCTCGAACGCCGCACGCGCGCCGATCAGCGCAGCGACAGGCGACGCGTCGGGGATGGCGAGTGCCTCCTGCGCGAACTGCCGCGCCTTGCCGTGCCGGCCCTCCAGCAGCGCGACGACGGCGGCGTCCTGCTTGTTGCGAAAGCGCTCGATCTGGCGCCTGCGCCGGCCCTCCCGCACTTCGCCGGGCAGCGCTCCGATTCGCGCCGCCATCCGCAACACGGCGTAGAGCGCAATGAAGGCGACGACGGCGATGATGATGAATGCGTTCTGCGACAGCTCGATGCGATACGGCGGCGCGACGAACAACACGTAGCCCGTGTTGACCTTGAACAGAAGCGCGAGCGTGACCGCCGCCGCCGCGAGCGACAGGAACGCGATCAGCGTACGCATCGGTCAGCGCGCGCTGGCCGCGTAGCCGGCGCGGGAGGGGGGGATGCAACCACTATTTGGCGCGCGCCGCCGCCCGTTCGGGGACGCGCTCGGCCACGGCCTTCAGCGTGCGCACCGCATCGAGGCTCGCCGCGAGGTCAGGCAGCTCGCCGGGCATCGCCACACCCGCCTGCTGTCCCAGTGTCGCAAGCGCCGCCTGCACCGGCTTGCTCTGCAGGTCGAAGTATTGCCGGATCCAGCCGATCGCCGCCTGCACATCGGCCTTGAATGCGCGCTCGTCCCGCGACAACAGCGCAAGCCGCGCCGACAGCAGGCGCAATCTCAGGTTCTCGTGAAGGAAGAACGATTGCTGCGGCGTGACCAGCGGCGCCGCCGGCCGGTCGGAGACCTCGATGCGAATCACGCTCCGCAGGTCGTTCCACACGTCGTAGAGGAAACGCAGCCAGGGCGCCTGGTCCGCGCGCTCGGCCACCGGCGGGGGCGGCGGGAGCCGCTCGTCCTTGGCAAGCGGCAGCGCGTCGATCGCGCCCGTCAGCTGGTCGAGCTTGATCGATATGCCGGCCACGTCGACATACGGGACCGCCTTCAGCTTTTCCATGTCGCGGGCCAGCGCGCGGCGCAGCGGCGCGAGTTGCGGGCGATCGAGGCGCGCGAGCTTGACGTCGGCGACCTGCAGGCCGGCGAGTGCGGCCTGGACGTTCGCGCCGAGCGAAAGCTGCTGGCTCGCCAGCACGAGGATCTGCTCGACCTCCGAGAGCGCAAGCTCGTCGCGCGACGGTGCGAGCTCGCGGTACAGCGCTTCGAGCGACGACTGCTGCGACTGGAATTCCTCGACGCGCGCCTCGAGCAGCGCAAGCTTGGCGTGCGCGTCGCGCAGGTCGTTGCCGAGATCAGAATCGCGCGCGCGGTCCTGTGCGGCCGCGGCGTCGCTCGCCATCAGGCGCATCGCGAGTTCCGCGCGCATCGCCTGTGTGGTGGACCACTGGTCATAAAGCGCGTAGGCGCCGGCGAGCGTCGCGACGAGCACGAACGCCCACAACGCGCCGTACGCCGCGCGTCGCGGTAGCTGCCGGGGCAGCGCGATACCGTCGCCTGTGCCGGGGGCGGGCTCGGGAGATGGAACGGTTGTCTGCATGAGGGCGCTCGCCCCAAATTTTAGCAGCCGGGTGCACAGACTGCCCGTCCGCCGGTGGCCGCGACGGTGCGCGTCGCATACAATGCGCGGGCCCTTCCCACCCGATGCCGCATCGCCGCGCCCTGCCGACGTCCAGCCGTCCGTGACCGGTTTCGCTCTACTGGCGGGGTTGGCGCTCGTCGCCTGCATCGTCGTCGCCTACCGGGCCGGCGCCGCTTCCGCCCGCGGCGGCGCGCCCGCGGCGGTCACGCCGCCCGTGCCGACAGCACGCGCCATTGAGCATGCTCTTCCCGATACGGCGGCGAATGCGGGCGGCGCCGCGACCGCGCCGCACCCGGAACTCGCACAGCTGACGGCATTGGCCGAGGACCGTCGGCGGCTTTTCGGCGCGATCGCCGACGTCCGCGCGGAGACCGCGCGCTATCGCCAGATCGTCATCGACATCGAACGCGACGCGCCGCCGCCGCTGCTCGACGCACCCGGCACCCCGGACGATCTCAAGCTGATCGTCGGCGTCGGCCCGGTGATCGAGCGCATGCTCTACCAGCTCGGCATCGCGTCGTACCGGCAGATTGCGCGGTGGACCGAGCGCGACATCGACGATTTCGACGCGAGGCTGCGCGAGTTCCCGGGACGCATCCGCCGCGACGGATGGGTTACACAGGCGCGGTCGCTGCACCTCGCAAAGTACGGCGACGCACCCTGACTGCCCGGTGCGCCGGCGTTCCGGTGCCCACGATCCCGACTGCGACCCACGACCCCATGACGTCCCCCTTGCCGGCGCAAGCGCCGATGGCCCGCGCCGCGCTGCCCATCCTGATCCTCACGCTGGTGTGGGGGTGCAACTGGCCGGTGCTGAAGATGGGCGTCTCCGAACTCGCGCCGCTGACGTTTCGAGCGCTGACGCTGCCGCTAGCCGCTGCGGGGCTGCTCGCCGTCGCCCGCCTGTCGGGAGATTCGATCCGCGTGCCGCGAGCGCTGTGGCCGCGCGTGGCCGTGCTCGCACTGTTCAACATCGCGGGGTGGAACGGCTTCGTGCTGTTCGGCGTGCAGCAATTGCCCGCGGGCCGCAGCGCGATCCTCGCGTACACGATGCCGATCTGGGCAACGATCATCGCAGTGATCCTGCTGAAGGAGCGGCTGTCGGGCCGCAAGCTCGCGGGGCTCGCGCTGGGAATCGCCGGCATGGCGGTGCTGATCGGCGACCAGATCGCGATCGTCCGGGCGGCGCCGACCGGCGCGTTGATGATCATTACGGCGGCGATCGTCTGGGCCATCGGCACCGTACTGCTGCGCAAGTGGCAGCCCGCCATTCCGCAGAACGCGCTGTCGGGCTGGATGATGCTGATCGGATGGATTCCGCTGGCGCTGCTGGCCCCGTTATTCGATCCCCAGCCGCTGGCCGTCGAACTCGGCCGCCTGTCGGCACGGGGCTGGTTCGCGCTCGCCTATAACGTCTTCCTCGCAGGAACGCTCGCGCACTGGGCGTGGTTCTCGCTGGCGCGGACGCTGCCGGTCACCGTGTCATCGCTGTCATCGCTGCCGGTTCCCGTCGTCGGCGTCTTCGCGGGCATCGTGCTGCTCGGCGAGCGGCCCGGTCCCCAGGAATGGGTTGCGCTGGCGCTCGTCGTCGCGGCGCTGTTCACCGTGCTGTTCCAGCCCGGAGCGCGGCGCGTCACGACGGCCCCGCTCGCGCCCGACGACTGACGCGCCCGACGGTCAGGCGAGTTCGGGAATCAGCGTCAGCACCGATTTCGCGTCGAACCACTGGTCGAGATTCGCCTTGCACAGGTCACCCATCGCCTGACGCGTCTCACGCGTCGCGCTGCCGAGGTGCGGCAGCAGCACGACATTGTCGAGTTCGAGCAGCGCAGGCGGGATGTTGGGTTCGTCGTCGAACACGTCGAGCCCCGCACCGCGGATGGTGCCGTCCGCAAGCGCGCGGACGAGCGCCGACTCGTCGACGATGGAGCCGCGCGCGATGTTGATCAGCGTTCCGTTTCGACCCAGCGCCGCGAGCACGCGGGCATCGACGAGATGGCGCGTGGCCGCACCGCCCGGACAGGCGACGACGAGGAAATCCGACTCGGCGGCGAGCGACTCGAGGTTGTCGACGAAGCGGTACGGCACGTCCTGCGGCCGCCGTCCCGTGTAGGCAACGCGCATCTGCATTGCCTGCACGCGCTCGGCGATCGCCTTGCCGATGCGACCGAGCCCGAGTATCCCGACCGAACGTCCGCCGAGCTTGTTGCCGAGCTCGGGGCCCTTCGCCAGCCAGTCGCCGCGATGAACGAACCGGTTGGCGCGAACGAAGCCACGGCCGGTCATCAGGATAAGCGCCGTCGCCACGTCGGCGACGTCGTCGGTGAGCACGTCGGGCGTATTCGTGACCTTGATTCCGCGCGCGCGGCAGTACGCCGTGGGCACGCCGTCGTAGCCGACGCCGAACACGGAGATGATCTCGAGCGCGGGCAGCGCGTCGAGCAGCGATTCCGGCGTCACCGTTCCACCGCCCTGCACGAGTCCGCGGATGGCCGGTCCCACTTGCTTCAGAAGCGACTCGCGGTCACTGGCCTGCGCGTGATCGTGACAGCGATACGACGCCTTCAGCGGCTCGTAGAGGAACGGCGGCAGCGGTGCGGTTACCAGCAGGTCGATGGTTTGCATGAAACCCCTTCGTCGATCGTGCAGTTTTTTCAAGCGCGCCGGGTGGCCGTGTCGCGCGCGGCGCCCGAGAACCATTCGCGCACACCCGCGAGCAAGCCGGCATCGCCGCCCGCGGTCT
>JBDTNI010000009.1:0-13195 GCA_039933815.1 Betaproteobacteria bacterium | reverse complement strand
GTCCTGCAGCTCGCTGTCCTCGAAGTCTTCGAGGTCGAGACTCGCCGCGTGCTCCATCAGGCGAAGGCTCGTGGCTGTGCTGAAGCGGTCCGACAACAGCGCATCCAGCAGCGAGAGGGTTCGCCCCAGCACGTCGGACATCACGGCGAGCCCGAACTCGAGGGCGAGGAGCCAGAGAATGCGGTTCAGCCAGCCCTGCGCCAGCCATTCGCCGACGTCGTCGGCGGGGTGCGGTGTCTTCGCCAGCAGCACGACCTCGTCGATGATCAGCTTGCCGACGTAGAGCGTCGCGACGGGAAGCAGCGCGCGCACGAAGCGGAGCAGCGACTGCGTTGCCATCATCGACGGACTCGTCTGCCAGACGAGCTTCAGGAACAGGGGGATGTTGCGCAGCCCGCCGAAGCGCTCGCGCAGCGAGCGCCGTTCGCCGTGAAAGACGCGCGCGGCGGCGCTTGCCTTCGGGATCCGGTCTCCGTCGGAATAGTTGCGCGGCATGTCGGCCATTGTGCCCGCGCGACGCGCGTCGATCGCCGCAGGAAATGCGAATGATCGCCTTGACGCTCGCCCGCTTCGGCGGCACGCTAGGCCCGTTCATACAAGGGTACGGACGCGTTGCACCGCCGCAAACCGGATGGGACGGGCGCGCGGGTCGCATCGCGCTTCGTCGGTTCAACGGGAGGTTCGCTGATGATGAGTCCGTGTCGCGCGGCGGCGTGGGTGTTGGCAGTGGCGCTCGCCGCGCCGGGCTGGTTGCACGCCGCGGCCGATCCGGCAAAAGTGCTGCGCATCGCGCTGCCGCAGGCGGAGACCGGATTCGATCCCGCGCAGGCGAGCGAAATCTATTCAGGCGCCGTCGTCGCGGCGATCATGGAGCCGCTGCTGACGTTCGACTACCTCGCGCGGCCCGCGAAGCTCGCGCCGCTGACGGCGGATTCGCTGCCGTCGGTCGCACAAGGCGGCCGCCGCTTCACGTTCAAGCTCCGCAAAGGCGTTCGCTTCGCGGCCGACCCGGCGTTCCAGGGTAAGCCGCGCGAACTGGTCGTCGCGGACTATGTCTACGCGATCAAGCGTCTCGTCGATCCGCGGAACCGGTCGCCGAACGCGTTCTACGTCGCCGGCAAGATCCTCGGTCTCGACGAGCTCGTGGCGTCGGCGAAGCTTCACGACGACCGGCTCGACTACGACGCCTCGGTCGCGGGTCTCGAAACCCTCGACCGCTATACGCTGCGCATCACGCTGACGCACAGCGACTACACGTTTCCGCAGGTGATGGCGCTGCCGCAGCTCGCCGCAGTCGCACGCGAAGTGGTGAACGCCTACCCCGGCGAGGTCGCTGCGCACCCGGTCGGCACCGGCGCGTACGTGCTGAAGAAATGGGTTCCCGCCTCCAGGATCGTGCTGCAGGCGAATCCTGCGTTCCGGGGGATAGCCTGGAATTTCGAGCCCGGCGACGATCCGGCGGACAAGGCGATCGCCGCAAGAATGCGCGGCAAGAAAATGCCGCAGATCGGCACGATCGACATCAGTGTCATGGAGGAGGCACAGTCGCGCTGGCTCGCCTTCCAGCGCGGCGAGCTCGATATCCTCGACGTTCCTGCCGCGTTCGCCCCCGTGGCGCTTCCGGGCAGCAAGCTCGCGCCCGCGCTGGCCAAGCAGGGCGTCTACCTGTCGCGGCATCTCCAGCCGTCGATCAATTACACGGCGTTCAACCTGCGCGACCCGGTGATCGGCGGTTTCGGGAAGGACAAGCTCGCGCTGCGCCGCGCGATTGCGATGGCATACGACGTCGAGGCCGAAGTGACGACGATCCGCAACGGCCAGGCGGAACCGCTGCAGACGGTGATACCGGCGGGTGTCGCCGGACACGACCCGCGATACCGGTCGTCCGTGCATCACGACGTCGAGACGGCGAACCAGCTGCTCGACCGGTTCGGCTTCAGAAAGGGCCGCGACGGCTGGCGCCGACTGCCGGACGGCAAGCCGCTGACGATCACCTATTCGAGCCAGACGACGGCGACGGCGCGCGAGTTCGAGGTGCTGTGGAAAAAGGCATTCGACTCGATCGGTGTCCGGATGACCGTCGACAAGGGCAAGTTCAGCGACCAGATCCGTGCCGCCATCGCGTGCAAGCACCAGATGTGGAGCTACGGATGGCTCGCCGACTATCCCGACGGTGACAACTTCATGCAGCTTCTGTACGGGCGCAACGTGGGGCAGAGCAACATCGCGTGCTATGTGTCGCCGACCTTCGACGCGCTGTACGAGAAGTCGCGGCTCCTTCCGGATTCACCCGACCGCGACACGATGTTCGACCAGATGACGAAGCAGTTCGAGGCCGATACGCCGTGGCGCCTCGGCACCGCGGTGTACAGGAACGCGCTGGCGCACGCCAACGTCATCGGGTACAAGGCCCATCCGGTGCTGCTGGCCGAGTGGATCTACGCCGACGTCGCGGTCCGCCGATAGCGCGTCGGCGCACGCCGTTCCGCCTACGCGCCGGACAGCACGAGACGCGATGCGCGCTCGCCGATCATCAACGACGCGGCGTTCGTGTTCGCCGACGTGACGGTCGGCATGATCGACGCGTCGGCGATGCGGAGCCGCTCCACGCCGCGAACGCGAAGCGTCGGATCGACGACCGCCGACGGATCGTCGGCCGCGCCCATCCGGCACGTGCCGACGCAATGGAATACCGTGCCGCCCGTGCGCCGGGCGAAGTCGAGCAGGGCGGCGTCCGTGTCGGCTTCGGGTCCGGGAAGCATCTCGACGTCAAAGAGATCGCGAAACGCCGGTTGAGCGTAGATTTCGCGCAGTCGCCGGATGCCGGCGACCAGCGTTTGGCGGTCGACCTCGGCATCGAGGTAGCGTGGCTCGATCGTCGGTGCGTCGGCGGGATCGATCGAGCGGATGCGAACGCGGCCGCGCGAGCGTGGATGGCACTGCCAGACCGCCGCGGTAAAGCCCGGGTACGCGTGCAGCGGATCCCCCGGCTTGTCGACGGACAGCGGCATCACGTTGAACTGGATGTCGGGCCGCCCGTTCGTGGCGTGCGACGTGCAGTCGGCGCCGCCGACTTGCCCGGCCCCCACGGTCAGCGGTCCCGACCGGCGCAACAGCCATTCGGCCCCCATCGATGCGAGCCTCAGCGGGTTGCGCACCGCGTCGTTCAGCGAGACGCGCTTGCGCAGCCGGACGATCGTGCGTGCCTGATAGTGATCCTGCAGATTTTCGCCGACGCCGGGCAGGTCGGCAACGACGGGGATGCCGAGCGGCGTCAGTGCTTCGGCCGGCCCGACACCTGAAAGCTGCAACAGCTGCGGCGTCTGGATTGCACCCGCGGCCAGGATCACTTCCCGCTCGGCGCGCGCCCCGCGCAATGCGCCCGCGTGGCGCCACTCGACGCCCGTCGCCCGGGCGTTCTCGAACAGAACGCGGGTTGCGAGGGCCTCGGACCGCACGACGAGGTTGGGACGCGCGCGTGCCGGTCGCAGGAATGCCGTGGACGAACTTGCGCGCCAGCCGCTGTCGATGCTTAGCTGGTAGGCGCCGACACCGTACGTCGTCCGGCCGTTGAAATCGGGGTTGCGCGGCAGTCCGGCCTGGACGCCCGCGGCGATCCACGCCTCGCAGTACGGATGGTCGTTGCGCAGATCCGAGACGCCGAGCTCGCCCGCCGCCCCGTGGTAGGCGCTGGCGCCGCCGGTATAGCGTTCGATCCGTTTGAAGTGCGGCAGCACGTCGATGTAGCGCCAGCCGGTCGCACCACCGATGGCCCAGTCGTCGAAGTCCTCGTGCTGCCCGCGGATGAAGATCAGCCCGTTGATCGACGACGAGCCGCCGATGACGCGGCCGCGCGGCCACACGATGTTGCGCCCGGCCGTTCCGTCGGAGGGCACCGTGTCGAACAGCCGCGAGAACCGCGGATCGTAGATCGTCTTGAAGTAGCCGACGGGAAGCCGCAGCCAGAAATTGCGATCGTTCCCGCCGGCCTCGAGCAGCAGCACCCTCACCGCGGGGTCGGCCGAGAGCCGGTTCGCGAGGATGCACCCCGCGGAACCGGCGCCGACGATCACGTAATCGAACGCCTCCGCGTCCCCGGGCATCCCCATCGATTCAGCCCGGCAATGTATCCAGGTACAGCTTGGCGTCGAAGTACTTCGACGCGGGTACCGCGTTCTGGATGCCGCCGAAGCGTACGAAGAAGTCGGTGACCTGCTGCAGCCAGTTGGTGACGGTGCCGTCGGCGTAGAGCTTCTTCCAGTCCTTCGACGTAAACATCTTCTGCGCCTTGAACTGCTCCTTCAGATCGGTGAGCGGCACCTGTTGATAGTGATTCTTCTGCAGCGATTCGAGTGCCGCGTCGGGATTCGCGATGAAATAGTCGTTAGCCTCGGCCCAGCCGCGGATGACATTCGCGCAGACGGCGCGGTTCTTTTCGTAGTAGTCGTCGCGCGCCGCCCAGCCGCCGACGATCGCGGCCTTCGGGTAGTACGCCGACGCGTCGGTGAGCATCTTCGCGCCGGGCACCTTGTCGCGCACCGCGATGTTGAAAGGTACCCAGAGCGCGACGGCTGGCACCGCGCCCGAGATGAACGACGTCACCGCCTCGGACATCCGCTGGTTGACCACTTCGACGTCCTTCGGGTCCACGTTGTTCGCCCGCAGCGCCGTGTCGAGGAATACGTGCGCCGTGGTGCCGGTGGTCGTCGAGATCTTCTTGCCCTTGAGATCGGCGAAGCTCTTGATGCCCTGGTCGTCACGAACCCACAGTTGCGCGGTCGCGAACTCGACGTCGTTCGCGAGGAACATGCGCCCCTGTCCGCGCGCGGGAAAGTTGGAGATCACCGCGCCGGTCGCCAGCATGTCGATGCTGCCGCCGATCATGGCCTGGAACAGCTCGAGCCCCGTCGTGAACTGGACGAGTTCCGGCTCGACAGCGTGCTTCGCGAACGAGCCGCGATCGATGCCGAGCCAGATCTGGCCGTCGACCGCCAGCGTGTGCAGGTAGCCGACCTTGACCTTCGTGCGGCTCTGCGCGATAGCCGGTGCGCCGAGTATGCCCACCCCCGCGCCGATGCCGACCGCGGCCGTCGTCTGCAAAAACTGTCTGCGATTGCCTTTCATCGTTTCCTCCTCCGTTGAAACCGCTAATCGGTGACCCGCAGCGCCTGCTCGCCCTGTGCGGCGTATTCGCGCATGACGAGCTCGCGGACATGCGCGCGGAGCTCGTTGAACTCGCGGGTCTCGTGCACGGATTCCGAACGCGGATACGCGAACGGGATCCGGATTTCCTCGCGGATGCGCGTCGGTCGCGCGCTCATGACGATGATCCGCGACGCGAGGTAGATCGCCTCCTCGACCGAGTGCGTGATCAGCATGACGGTCTTGCGCTCGGCGGCGAGTACCTGCAGCAGCAGGTCCTGCATCGACGTGCGCGTCTGTGCGTCGAGTGCCCCGAAGGGTTCGTCCATCAGCAGGAACTGCGGCCGCACCGCGTAGGCGCGGGCGAGCGCCAGGCGTTGGCGCATGCCGCCGGACAGCATCCTCGGCCATGCGTCGGCGAAGTCGGCAAGGCCCATGAGCGCCATGTAGCGGTCGCAGATCGCCGCGCGTTCAGCCGCGCCGACCCGGTTCGCGGCCAGCGTAAGGCCGAATGCGATGTTCTGCCGGACGGTGAGCCACGGGAACACGCCGTAGTCCTGGAAAATTACGCCGCGGTCGGGGCCCGGACCCGCGATCGGTGCGCCGTCGAGCAGCACGCGGCCCGACGTCGGCCTGACAAAGCCCGCGACGATGTTCATCATCGTCGTCTTGCCGCACCCCGACGGGCCGATGATCGCGACGAATTCGCCGTCGCGGATCGTGAACGACACGTCGTCGACCACGCGCAGCGTGCCGTGCGCCGACGGATACTCGACGCTGACGGCCTCGAAGGCGATGCGGATCGACGCCTCGTCGCGCGCGCCGGTCACAGGCGGTCCTGCCACGCGACGAGCCGCCGGGTCAGCGCGCGCAGCGCAATGTCCATCGCGAGCGCGATCACCCCGATGCAGATGATGCCGACGTAGATGATGTCGAGCTGAAAGAACGACGACGCATTCTGGATCAGCGCGCCGAGGCCCTGCTGCGCCGCAATCAGCTCGGATGCGACGAGCGTCGCCCACGCGACGCCGAGGGCGACGCGGAGCGCCGTCAGAAGATGCGGGACGGTCAGCGGGATGATGACCTTGCGGAAGATCTCGGCGTCGGTGGCGCCCAGCGTCCGCGACACGCGGATGTAGATCGGGCTGATCTGCGCAATGCCCTCGTACATGACGATGACACTGGCGAAGAACGACGCGTAGAACAGAATGACGACCTTCGCCACCTCGCCGATGCCGAAGTAGACGATGACGAGTGGAATGAGGGCAATCGGCGGCAGCGCGCGGAAGAAGTTCATCAGCGGATCGATGAACAGCCGCACGCCCGGATACCAGCCGAGCACGAAACCCGCGGGAACGGCTGCGGCCGTGCCGAGCGCGACGCCGATGACGACGCGCTGCGTCGACATCGCGATGTCCACCGGCAGCCTCGCCGACGTCAGCAACTCGACGAAGCGCGCCGCGACGCGATGCGGCGTGGGGACCAGCGACGGATTGATCCAGCCCGAGTAGGCGACGGCATACCAGATGGCGATGACGATCAGCCAGGGGACCGCGATCAATAGGGCACGGCGAAAGACAGGCACGGGCAGGGCGGGTTGCGAACGGCAGGGGCCAAAAGTACTATAGATAGAACCTTATGCACAAGTCGCCGCCCGCCGCGCCGGCCGCGCTCTTCAGGGGCCCGATGCCACGTTACGCGCAGCTTGCGGACGTGTTCCGGCGGCGCATCGTTCGCAACGTGTGGCCGCCGGGCACCCGGTTGCCGACGCTGGAGGCGCTGATGCGCGAGTTCGCCGTCGCGCGCGTCACCGTGAGGCAGGCGATGGAACTTCTCGGTCGCGACGGACTCGTATCGGCGGAGCGGGGACGCGGCACGTTCGTCACCGCGCAGCCGGCACAAGATCGCGGCCTGCGACTCGAAACGAGCCTGCAGGCGCTTGCGGACGTGTACCGCCACGACACGCCCGATCTCACGCTGATCGAGGAGGCGGCTGCGTCCCCGCGGCTCGACGGGCGCGACGGGACACCCGCGCCGCGTTACCGATTCATGCGGCGCGTCCACTCGCGAAATGGTGAAAAGTATTGTGTCATCTCCATCTTTCTGGACGAGCGCGTATTCCGGATGGCGCCGCGACGGTTCCGGCGCGAGACGGTGATTCCCGTGCTGCTCGAACTGCCGCGCGTCACCGTTGCGCGCGCGTGGCAGACGCTGGAGATCGGCACCGCCGACGCGACGGTCGCGCGGCATCTAGACATCCCGGCGAGCGCGCCGGTGGCCGAAGTCCGGAGAATCTGCCAGGACGCCGCCGGGACCGTCATCTATCTTGGCGAGGTCACGTATCGCGGCGACTACATCCATCTCGAGATGGACCTGAAGCCGTGACGCGCCGCGCCGCATGAACCGGCCGCTGCAGATCCGTTCGCTGCGCGCGCTCGTGTGGCGCTATCCGCTGAAGACGCCGGTCGTCACGTCGTTCGGCACGATGAGCGACCGGCCGATGGTGCTCGTCCGTGTCGAGGACGTGGACGGCGTCGCGGGGTGGGGCGAGGTCTGGTGCAACTTTCCGGCGGTCGGCGCCGAGCATCGCGCGCGGCTCGTCCATGGCGTGCTCGCGCCGCTGCTGACCAGTCGCGCCTATCGCGATCCGGCGGACGCGTTCGACGCGTTGACCGACGCCACGGCGGTGCTCGCGTTGCAAGCGGGCGAGCCGGGGCCTTTCGCGCAGGCCATTGCGGGCGTCGACATCGCGCTGTGGGATCTCCACGCCCGACGCGCGCAGCAGCCGCTGTGGCGCCTGTTGGGCGGCACGTCGCCGCGCGTGCGTGTCTACGCGAGCGGCCTCAACCCCGAGCGGCCCGCCGACCTCGCGTCGATGCGGCGCACCGAGGGCTTTCGCGCGTTCAAGCTCAAGGTCGGGTTCGGCCGCGAGCGCGACCTCGAGAACGTGTCGGCGCTGCGCGAAACGCTCGGCGACAGCGTCGACCTGATGGTCGACGCGAACCAGGCCTGGTCGCTGGAGACCGCGATCGACATGGCACGGTTGCTCGAGCCCTACACGATTGGCTGGATCGAGGAGCCGCTGCGGGCGGACCGGCCGTGGTCGGAATGGCGCACGCTGCACGAGCAAACCGGTATTCCGCTCGCCGCCGGCGAGAATCTAGCCGGCGGCGCGGCATTCGACGCCGCGCTCGAGGCCGGCGTGCTCGCCGTGATCCAGCCGGATATCGCGAAGTGGGGCGGCTTCACCCGCGTCATCGATATCGCGCGCCGCATCACCGCCGCGGGGGCGCGGTACTGCCCGCACTGGCTCGGCGGCGGTATCGGACTTCTGGCGTCTGCCCACGCGCTGGCAGCGACAGGCGGGAGCGGCGTGCTGGAAGTCGATGCCAATCCGAATCCGCTGCGATCGGCCACGTGCGGCCCGCTCGCGCAGGCGAGCGACGGCTGCGCAGTGCTGAACAACCGGCCGGGGCTCGGCATCGAACCCGACCTCGCGAGACTGCAGGCCTACGCGGTCGCGCTGTAACCGCGCGGCCTGCCCGTCACAAAGGGCGCGTTACCGCGGGTCGGGGCGCGTGCCAGCGCCTGCGGGAATATTCACTCGACAAATCGGCGTGCCGGCATGGCCCGTTGCGTCAGAATCAACGACCCACCCACGACGGGACAGTTCATGGCTCAACCAGGATATCTGCGGTTTCCGACGATTCGTGGCGACACGATCGTGTTCATTTGCGACGACGACCTCTGGCGCGTCGGTGCCGACGGTGGCGTTGCACGCCGCCTGACCGCGGGCCTCGGCGAGCCGTCGACCCCCGCGTTGTCGCCGGACGGCCGCTGGATCGCGTTCGTCGGCCGCGACGAAGCGCATCCGGAGGTTTACGTGATGTCGGCGGAGGGCGGGTTCGCGCGGCGGATGACGTGGCTCGGCCCCGACGTGATGGTGCGGGGCTTCACGCCGGACGGCGACATCCTGTTCGTCACGACCTACGGACAGCCGTTCCACCGCAATTACCGCGCGTTCACGCTGCCGCTCACCGGCGGTACGCCGACGCCGATCGCGCTGGGCCAGGTCAATCACCTGGCGTTCGGCCCAGGCGCCGCGAAGCTCATCGGACGCAATACCGCGGACCCCGCGCGCTGGAAGCGCTATCGCGGCGGCACGGCCGGACACCTGTGGATCGATGCCACCGGGCGTGGCGAGTTTCGCCGGATGCGCGAGATCGAAGGCAACCTGACGAGTCCGATGTGGATCGGCGAGCGCATCTATTACCTGTCGGACGCCGAGGGCGTCGGCAACCTGTACTCGTGCCGCCCCGACGGCAGCGACCAGCGGCGCCACACCGACCACGACGATTTCTACGCGCGGCATGCGCAGACCGACGGCGACCGCGTCGTCTACCAGTGCGGCGCGGAGGTCTGGCGCTTCGATCCCGCCCGCGACGTGTCGCAGAAGCTGGCGATCGAGACGCCGTCGCATCGCACGCAGGCGTCGCGGAAGTTCGTCGACGCTGCGGAAAACCTCGCGGGCGTGCACATGCACCCGGGCGGTCACAGCCTCGCCGTCGAGGCGCGCGGCAAGCTGTACACGTTCGCGCTGTGGGAAGGCGCCGTGCGCCAGCATGGTGTTGCCGACGGTGTGCGTTACCGGCACGGCCAGTGGCTGGCCGACGGCGAGACGATCGTCGCCGTCAGCGACGAGACGCGCGAGGAGCGGCTGATCGTCATCCATCAGGGCGTGACGAAGACGCTGTCGTGGGACATCGGCCGCGTCGTCGCGATGCGTGCCGCCCCCGTCGGCCAGCGCATCGCGCTCACCAACCATCGTCACGAAGTGCTGCTGATCGACATCGGCGCCGAGACGTGCACCGTCGTCGATCGCAGCGAATGCGGCCGCTCGGAAAGCGTCGCGTGGTCGCCCGACGGCGCGTGGCTCGCGTATCCGTTCTTCACCAGTCCGCGGCATTCGGCGATCAAGCTGCACGACGTGGCGTTCGGCGGCACGACGCTCGTGACCACGCCCGAATTCCGCGACTACAGCCCGTCGTTCGACCCCGGCGGCAAGTACCTGTACTTCCTGTCGCTGCGGACGTTCGATCCGGTTTACGACAACGTGCAGTTCGAGCTGAGCTTCCCGCGCGCCGCCCGCCCCTATCTCATCGCGCTGCAGGCGCATTCGCGGCCGCCATTCGAGCCGCAGCCCAGGGGCATGAAGCCCGACGAGGCGAAGCCGGCGCGCGACACCGTCGAGCAGCCGTCGGCGCCGGTGCGCGTCGATCTGGCCGGCGTCGAGCGGCGCGTCGCCGCGTTTCCGGTTCCGGAAGGGCGTTTCGATCAGATTGCCGGCGTCGCCGGCGACAAGGTCGTCTGGACACTGATGCCGGTGGTCGGCGCGCACGGACGCGGCGGCCACAAGGACCTTCCGGGGCGGCTGGAAGTGTTCGATTTCGCGACGCAGAAGGCGGATACGCTGGCCGACAAGGTCGACTCGTTCGTCGTCGCCTACGACCACGCGACCCTGGTGCTGCGGCATCGCAAGCGCCTTCGCGCATTGCGCGCCGACCGCGTGCCCGATCCGCGCGAGCGCGCCGGGGCGCCGGGTGACGAGCCGTCACGCAAGACGGGGTGGATCGACCTGTCGCGCGTCCGACTGTCCGTCGATCCGCGTCTCGAATGGCGGCAGATGCTGCACGAAGTGTGGCGGTTGCAGCGCGACCAGTTCTGGGTCCGCGACATGTCGGGAATCGATTGGGAGAACGTGTACGCTCGCTACGAGCCGCTGCTCGAGCGCGTGTCGACACGCAGCGAGCTGTCCGACCTGATCTGGGAGACGCAGGGCGAGCTCGGCACGTCGCACGCGTACGAGATGGGCGGCGACCATCGCCGTCCGCCATCGGTCACGCTCGGACATCTCGGGGCGGAACTGGCGCTCGCGGCCGACGGCGTCACGTACGCGATCACGCGTATCGTCGCCGGCGATCCGTGGGATACCGGCGCCGACTCGCCGCTCAACGCCATCGGCGTCGAAGCCGAGGTCGGCGAGCGCATCGTCGCCGTCAACGGGCAGCCGGTGTCGCGCGAACGGCCGCCGCAGTCGCTGCTCGTTCATCAGGCGAACGCCAAGGTCGAGCTCACGCTGGTGCCGGCGGCGCGCGAGGGATCGGCGTCGGCCGAGCGGCTGGCCGGTTCCGGGCGCAACGTCGTCGTGACGACTCTCGCCGACGATACGCCGGCGCGCTATCGCGAGTGGGTCGAATCCAACCGCGCGTGGGTGCATCAGAAGTCGGGTGGTCGCGTCGGGTACCTGCACCTGCCCGACATGATGTCGGCGGGCTTTGCCGAGTTCCACCGCTATTTCGGCACCGAATGCGACCGCGACGCGTTGCTCGTCGACGTTCGCTACAACCGCGGAGGCCACGTGTCGCAGCTGCTGCTCGAGAAGGTCGCGCGCCGGCGCCTCGGCTACGACCTCACGCGGTGGGGGCAGCCCGAGCCGTATCCGGTCGAGTCGCCGGCCGGCCCCGTCGTCGCGCTGACCAACGAGCACGCGGGTTCCGACGGCGACATCTTTTCGCATTGCTTCAAGCTGATGCGGATCGGCAAGCTGGTCGGCATGCGCACGTGGGGCGGCGTCATCGGCATCAACCCGCGTCACCGGCTCGTCGACGGCAGCGAAACGACGCAACCCGAGTATTCGTTCTGGTTCAACGACGTCGGTTTCGCCGTCGAGAACTACGGCACGGACCCCGAGATCGAGGTCGACAACGCCCCGCAGGACGCGGTCGCACAGCGTGACCGCCAGCTCGAAACGGCGCTCGCGACCGCGCTGGACATCGCCGATGAGGCCGCCGTGCCCAAACGCGATTTCGGCGCGCCTCCCGTGCTGCGCCGTGGCGCGTTGCCCCCGCGCCGCCCGGGGTGATAATGGCGTCTCGCCGCGCGCGAACGTCACCCGACCCTGCTTCGGGTCAGTTCGTAGCGCCCGGCGCTGCGCCATGGGGATCGCCCGAGTCATCCTGCTGATTGCGGCGGCGGCGTTCGTTGCCGCCGCGAGGCCCGCCGTCGCCGCAACGGACAGCGTCGTCGAGCTGCGCGTGTCAGGCGCAATCGGGCCGGCGACGGCCCAGTACGTTCGTCGCGGGCTCGCGCGCGCGGCCGACGACGGCGCCGCGCTCGTGCTCGTGACGATGGACACGCCGGGCGGACTCGACGCGTCGATGCGCGCGATCGTGCAGGACATCCTGGCCTCGTCCGTGCCCGTGGCCACATTCGTGTATCCATCCGGCGCCCGCGCCGCGAGTGCTGGCACGTTCATCCTGTATGCGAGTCACGTGGCGGCGATGGCCCCGGGTACGAACGTCGGCGCGGCGTCACCGGTCGCGATCGGGCCCGTAGCGCCGCCGCAGGCGCAGGACAACGCGGCGAAAGGGCCTGCCGACACGCATGAACGCAAGGCGATGCGCGATGCCGCGGCCCTGCTTCGCAGCCTGGCGCAGCTGCGCGGCCGCAACGCCGACTGGGCGGAGCGCGCCGTCACCGACGCCGCGAGCGCCTCCGCCGACGAAGCGAAGCGGCTCGGCGTCATCGACATCGTCGCCCGCGACACGCCGGATCTGCTGCGCCAGCTTCAGGGCCGCACGCTGACGACGCGCGGCGTCGCGCACACGCTGGACGTCGAGGGCGCGACGCCCGTCCGGCGTCTGCCCGGCTGGCGCGATCGCGTGCTGTCGTCGATCACCGACCCGACCGTTGCGATGATCCTGATGATGGTTGGCATCTATGGCCTGATCTTCGAACTCGCGAATCCGGGATTGCTGCTGCCCGGCGTCGCGGGGGCGATCTGTCTGCTGGTGGGGCTCTACGCGCTGCACCTTCTTCCCGTCGACGGCGCGGCGCTCGCGCTGATCGCGCTCGGCATCGCGTTCGTCGTCGCCGAGGCGTTCGTGCCGAGTTTCGGCGCGCTCGGCATCGGCGGCACGCTCGCGCTGATCATCGGCGCGGTAATACTGTTCGATCCGCAAACCGCCGCCAATTACGCCGTGCCCATGCCTTT
>JBDTNI010000008.1:0-13394 GCA_039933815.1 Betaproteobacteria bacterium | reverse complement strand
CGGCGAACGCCGGTATCGGATAGTTCGCGAGCGTAAGCGGCGCGTTGGCGATTGGCACCACTTCGCTAAATGGAGTAACCGAATCGAAGGTGCCGTTCCGAAGAATCCGAGCGTTCATGTACTTCTCATAGACGCTCGTGTGTCCACCGAGGCACGTAGTGCCCTTCAGGCAGCCCTTGCCGGAATGTGCCTCGTTGCGCGTGTGCTGCGGCTGCGCCATGTCCTGGTTAAGGTGCAGGACATTGCCAAGTGCGCGGAACGCGGTCGCCCAGTACGCCTGCCGCCACTGCTGACGTGTGCCGATGTCCTGGTTGGCGGCGAAGTCCTTGTAGTCCGCGCCGTCGAAAGTCATCAGTGTAAGAGCCCGGAACATCGCTTCGCGCGCGTCGAAAATGGTGAACGAGTTCGAGCGAGGGGTTTCGGGCAGGTTGGAATCTTCGAATGCATTCCGCGCGCCGATGGCCCAGTCGACATTCTTGTGCACATCGGGATCGATCAGGATCAGCCCGTCCACGGTCAGCGGGCGGTTGAACGCGGGATCAAAAAAATGATTCAACGGACGCCGTAACCCGGGGGATACATCCTGAGGCGTCGGCGGATCCTCGGAAGGATTGTCGTCTTCGCGAACGCTGCCGAAAAGCAGCCACGCAGATACCGGATCTGAGCGGAGATGGATATCGAAAGCATCAGCAATTGCAACCTCATAGCGCTGTGCCTCGCGCGGAATAATGATCGAGCTTGTCGACAGTGAGATCACCTCAAAATAATCACGCTGCTCTGTCAGCGCGAGGAGCGTGTCGACGCCAAGTCGTCTGCCCAGAGAGATCCCGGCCGAGGTGGCCGTTTGATCGATGGCTGCAAGCGTAATGAATGCGTGCGTCGCCTGCTCGTAAGCGTCTGCGCGATTTAGAAAAAATGACAATATGGCCCCGCACCCTAGTACCAGTAAGCGATTCATAGGAGACGATTTCATCGAAGATGTTCAGCGATAAAGCGATCAACCCTCGAGTCATTTGCCGGACCGTTGGGATCCTCCGCGAGCGCACTTCGCGCGGCAGCTCGATCGAATGAATGTGGTCTCGCCGAGAGATCACGGGTGCTTGAGATGAGACGGGTTTCCTCAAAAATCGCCTTGAGCATCGGATAGAGCTGCTTCTGACTTTGACCGCCGTAATCGCAGCCTCGAGCCGCGAAACCGCGCCATAGCGCGTCGAGTCGCTCGTCCACCGACCCGGCAAATGGTTTCAGCGCGTAGCGCTCATTGACGCGCGCCTTTGACCCCGTCATGTCAGCCGTTTCCGGCCACTGCTGCTTCGGCACGTACTTCGGTGCGTAGACGAGCGCAACCGGATCGGCGACGCGCACCTGATAGCTGCTCCATTCACGCCACGGCTCGACACTGAAGCGGCCGTCGGCGTCGGTGGTCGTCGCGGCGGCGTGATAGCAGATGGTTCGCGAGTTGTGGCCTGTGAAACCGCTGGGCTCGATGCCGGATTCCCACAAGTAAGCGACGTGCGCCCCGGGGATCGGCGCGCCGCTGCCTGCGTCCACGACCTGGCCGGCCAACGCCTTGCCGTACAGGACCGTAGGGAGGTGACCGCAGCTCGTGACGCCGACCACCACCACGCCGACGCCTATCGCTATCGTTCTGACGGAGAACATGTTCTTTCTGAACGGGCGCATGGTCTACATTCCGTCGATGCGCCAGATGCCGTCCTCGGCGCGCAGCAGATAAAGCATGAAGCGGATGGGTCCGTCCGGCGTGTTCCGAATGACGTTGAGTTCAGCGAGATCCTGGCCGAACGTGATCTCGCCGGCCTGCCCCAGCTGATCGACGGTCGACGGCAATGCCGAACCCAGACCCGCAAGGACAGGTCGGTACTTCGCTTGCGCGGGCCCGGTCATGGCCGTCATCGCGGCATCGACGTCGCCGGACCGAAGTCGCGCCAGCATTCCGTCGTACACGCCACGAAGTCGCCCCTCCAGCACAGTCGGCGCGAGCACGACGATCGACTTTCTCGTCAGGTAGATCACCTGGTCGGAATCGTCGTAAACCTTGATGATCGCGTACCACGTTCCGACGGGGTACGTTGCGTTGACCGTCAGCGTGCCGTTCGCGAACCGGCTCGAGGGCGCGACGACATCGGCGGACCCGTTACCGTCGACATCGAACGTTACCTCCTTGAACGCCAGCCTCGAAGGATTTTCCACGGTGAACGTGACGGTCAGGCTGTCGAGCCCTTCGGTGGGAGCGGCCTGAACGATGAAGATGCCGGCGCCGCTGCTGTCGATGAGGATCGATTGCGACGCAGTCTGACCGTCCTGAGTCGTGACCACGGCAGTGACATTGTTAGGTCCGGGAACGAGCGGCACATCGTTCACCTGAAATCGGCCGAGATCGTCGATATGCGTCACGATGCCGTTCACGGTCACCGCCGAATTGGGAGGCGCCGCCACGTAGCCCTGGACGAGCACCGTGTCGTCGTCGACGACCGCACCGGGCCCGGGGCTCAGGATGGCGATCTCAGGTTGTCCGTCGACGGTGATTCGCGCAGATGCCGTCGTCGACTGGGCGCCTCCATCGTCGACGGCTGTCGCCGTTACGTCGTACGCACCCGGCGCGGCGTTGTTCCAGGCGAACGTGTAGGGCGGCGTCGATGCCGATGCGAGCAACGTTCCGTTGGCGCGAAATTCGACGCGCGACACGGTTCCGTCGCCGTCCGATGGGTCGGCGCTCAGCATGATCGATGCGTTGGCCGCGAAGTGCGTTCCCGCGGACGGCTGAATCAGGCGTATCGAAGGCGGAAGGTTTGCCGCTACCGTGAGCGAAACCGGCTCTGATGTGGCGGAAGCGCCAAGATTGTCGGTGGCGCGTGCGGTGATTGCATAGTTTCCGGACTGGACGCTGTTCCAGGTCGTCGTGAACGGTGTCGCCGCGGCTGTGCCGACCAGCGATGCGTCGGCGAAAAAATCGACTCTCGCGATCGTACCGTCGGCGTCGTTCGCCGTGGCTGAGAGCGTCACACTGGCCGGCGCTTTCACTGTTGTTGCTGGAGCCGGCGAGGTCAGGGACACCACGGGCGGCGCATTGGCGTCGATGCCGACGTGCACGGCATCCGAAACGGTCGTCGCCCGTCGATCATCGATCGCGACCGCAACCAGCGTGTAATCGCCCGCCGCCGCGCCGGACCACGTGACCGAGTAGGGGGAGTTCGTCGAACGTCCTATGAGCGCACCGGCAATTCCGTCGAACCTGAATTCGACCGCCGTGACGGAGCCGTCGGCATCGGCCGCTGTCGCGGTCAGCGTCGTGCTCGATCCGGCGGGAAATCGAGCGTTGTCGACCGGCGACGTGAACTGTATCGACGGCGGACGGTTTGCCGCGGCAACGGTAGCGGGTGACGGCCGCGACCGCGTCGACAACCCCGAAGCATCGACCGCGACCGCCGTAAAGCTGTGGAGCCCGGGATCGAGCCCGCGGACGCGCACGTCCCATGGACTGGCATACGCCGTACCGATCAAGGCTTCTCCATCATAAAAGTCGACTCGGGCTATCGATCCACCGACGCTGATGGCATCCGCGGCGAGTTCCAGCGTGTCCGCAAGGTCGATGGTCGCGCACGCTTCAGGCGTCCTGATCACGACCACAGGCGGGCGCCGTACGGTGACCCGCGCCACCTGCGATAGCGTCGCCCCGCCCTTGTCGTCGGTTGCACGCGCGGATATCAGATGGAAACCGGCGCGTGCATCGGCCCATGTGGCTTCGAACGGAGGACGGGACACGCGCGCCAGGACCGTGTCGCCATCAAGAAACTCGACGCTACCGATGACGCCGTCGGCGTCACTCGCATTTGCACTGAGGGTGATGGGTGTTCCTGCCGCGTGCGAAGCACCGTCCGCAGGCGCCGTGAGTTCGACAATCGGGGGGGCATTTGCCACGACGGCGATCGACACCGGCATGGATACCGCCGTGCCATTCCGGTTGTCGTAAGCCTTGGCCGTCAAGGTGTAAGTGCCGACCTGAGCGTTCAGCCACACTGCCTGATAGGGTTGGGCGGAGGCAGTGGCGATCAGCGTCGTGCCATTCCGATAGAACTCGACCCTGGAGACCGTCCCGTCGGGATCGAGCGCGGCGGCGGTCATCGACACGGCCGTCCCCGCACCGAACGTTGCGCCCGCGGTCGGCGACGTCAGCGAGACTGTCGGCGGGCGGTTTGCAGCCTTCTCCGCACCGCCAGCGACGCCGGCGCCGGGCACGGACATCGCGGGCAATTCCATCGCGGCGGGGGCGCGCTCGAGTATCGTCAACGTGGCTGTCGTTTTCGTGACGTGCGTGAAACGATCGGCGACGCTCGCGTCGATCGTGTGCGGGCCCACCGAAAGCGGCACCGCGGGTCGTACGCGCACGTCTGCATGATCGCGCCCAATCGGCTGCGCGGGGATGCCGTCGATCGTCACGGCGACCTTCGATGAATACAGGTAATCGAAGGGAAGTTCGCACGGGTCGCCATCACAGGCTGCGCCGATGCGGAACTTCATTTCAGGTGACGGATCCGGCGTGGCAGCCCCCGAGGGCGGCCGCACCAACCCGATCGTCGGCGCGATATTCATCGGTGCAGTGTTCTCGCGTGCGCCGGTCACGCGGCCGGTCGGTAATGTGCGCACCGAGCCGTCACGGGAGATCGCGAAAGCCGACTCGCCGGCGTGCAGCACCGCGGTAACGCGCGCCGCGTCGAAATCGAGTTGCACGTCACGGACCCCTTGCGGGCGCGGCCATTCGATCGACCGCACGGGCACACCCGTGGGGCCAACCACGACGATGGTGGCGTTTTCGACGACCCACGCTTCGCCTGTCCGGACATCGATAGCGATCGCTTCGGCGGCGACCGAAACCGGTTCGCGTGATGGCCGGGCGCTCCCGTCGCCGAGCGTCACGCGCCCGAGGCCCAGGTCGTCGACGATCCACATCTGGTTGCGCAGAGCGTCCACGGCGATCGAAACGGGCGCGCGGCCGTGTTCAATGGGCCGTGTGTCGATCAGCGACGCATCGCGTGAATAATGCGCGAGGATTCCGTCGACGAAAACCCACGGCGTCTCGTCGAGGGCAATTGCGAGGTCGCTCGCGACGCCTGGCAGCGTCGCACTCCGGCGCAACGCTCCGGTTGCGTCGAAGCGCAGCAACCACCCCGCGTCCGTGACGATCCAGACGCCGTCGCTGTACGCGTCGACAGCGATCTTCAGGGCGGTTCCGTAGGCTCCCGTTGCGAGATCCACGTCGGCGGCGGCGTTGCCCGACGGCGCGATCCGTACGAGACGGTCGCCGTTGGTTGCCCACGCGCCACCGTCGACGGTCTCCGCGATTTCTTGGGCGCCGATAGCCGGCAGCGGCCACGCAAGCCGCGGTGATGCGCCGATTGCGTGCGTGCCGAACGGGCTGGCCACTGCCGTTCCGACGCAAAGACAAGCGATCCCTATCGCCAGGAAAAGTCCGACACCCCGGTGTAGTTCACGCATATCAGTTGCACTGCAAAGGTGTATCCACGACTTGGAAGAGCACTGCCGTATCCGTCACCGATCCGACAGAGCGCAGCAGCGCGGTCAGGGGATGAATGCCGACGGGCAGCGTCGTCACCAGCGTGGCCGCGTTCCCGGACAGCGGCGCGGTGCCGAGCGGCGTGCCGGCGTCGAGGAACGTCACATCGCCCGCACGCGCACCGCCGGCAAGTGTCGCCGTCAACGTTACGGATTGTCCGGTCTCGACTGCGTCACGCGAGGTGGCGAGCATCAGCGGTGGCAGCCCCGAGAACTTGATGACCACGCCGCCCTGGTGATCCGGAGTGGCGGTCTGGAATGCCCCGGCGGTCGGTTGAAAATCGCTGTAGAGATCCGCATCCGCGGCGACGTACGCCGCGCCATCGCTGTCGAGCGCAATCGCGGACACCGCTCCCGGTGGAAAACGAGTCCACTTGTTGTCCGCCTCGTTGAAACCGGTGCGCACGAACGTCGACCACAGAAGCGTGCTGCCCGACGCGCCGACTTCCACGATGAAGGCGGAATCGTCCGTGTCGTCGCGCTTGCGGGTGGCGGTCGAGTCGACCAGCGGAAACGTGTACGAACGCGCGATGCCGCCGACGAACGCATGACCGGCCGCATCGACGGCGACCGCGTACGCTGCGTCGGCGCGGTATTGCGTCGGTGAGCCGAGCGCCACCCGGCATGGCGTCAGGCACACCTCACCGCCCAGGAACGACGAATAGGCGAGGCCATCGCCCGCGGGTGACATCCGGGCGACGAACGCACTGCCTGTGCTCGAGCCGATCAGGTTCGAACCCGACTTGTGCATCTGAAAGCCGGCCTTGGACGGAAAATCGGCCGAGTACGTCTCGCCCACGACGTATGCGCTGCCGTCGGGACCGATCGCGACGGCGTTGACGGAGTCGTCCAGCGCACCGCCGATGCGCGTCGAGTACAGGAGGCGGCCGCCGCCCGCGTCGAGCCGGGCGATGAAGCCGTCGCGCCCGCCGCCGGGCCCGATGCGCCGGCTATCGACCAGAGGAAAATCGTCCGACGTGGTTGCGCCGCCCACTACGGCGGTACCCGCCGCGTCAACCGCGATGCCGTTGATCTCGTCGTTCGACGATCCGCCCAGGAACGTCGCGTAGAGCGGAGCGCTGCCCGTGGCGTTCAGCTTCACGATGAAGCCGGTGCCCGTCGTGTTGAGGGCGGTCGGCTGCAATGCCGACGACGTTGTCGCGAGCGCGGGCGTCGCCACGCCGGCAACATACGCGCTACCCGCTGTGTCGACTGCGATCGCTGCCGTGGTCACGCCCGCGATGTAAGTGGAGTACGCGATGGCGTTTCCGGCGGGCGCGAGCTTCGTCACGAAGCTGCCGCCTCCGACGGGACCCTTTTGCCAGGCATCGACGCTGACCGGAAAGTTGTTTCCCGACGCATGCCCTGTCACATAGGCGCTGCCCGCGGCATCCACCGCGATGGCCACCGCCCGGTCGATGCTGCTCGTGCCACCGAGGTACGTCGACCATACGAGCGCGGTGCCGGCGGCGTTGAGCTTCGACACGAAGACGTCGACATCGGGACTTTTGCCGAGCGACCGATCGTAGGACGCAACGGTCGGAAAGTCCCTCGACATCGTGTACCCGGCCACGTACGCGTTACCGGCGGCGTCGACCGCGACGCCGGTAGCCTGTTCGAACGCCGCACCACCGAGATAGGTGGCATACGACACCACCGGATCGATGACGAGTGCGCGCCGCGCGTCGTACGCTGCGACGTGTACGCTTACGTCGCCGTCGCGGGCGATTTCGAACGCGCAATCGACGATCTCGCGGCCGGAATCCTGGAGCTGATAAGCGATTGGACGCCGGAGGATCGCCGCGATTTCGCCATCGCGCATGAGCAGCACATTGCCCTCGTTGTCGAGCGTTGCCGTGGTACCGGCTTCCGGACGCAGCACGAACGATCGCGGATCACCGCCGGGCTGCACGACGACGTCGTACTCGAGGTCGTCATCGTGCCCGTAGAAGACGACGTCGACGTTCGGGCGCACGCCCGCGACGCGGACCCGGCCGAATGTCGGGATGGTCGTATCAGCCGGCGTGCCTTCGACGCCAATCCTGTACACCCGCGTCGGCTGCGGTTGGTCGCCTTCGATCCTCGCGGTGGGCGATGCGCCTGCGAAACCCATCGCGACGCCCCCGAAACCAGCCGGCGAACGGGTCGGCCACGCGACGACGAAGCCTGTCGGCGAGATCGTTATGCTGCGCGAGCGCCCACGGCTTGCGAAACGCTCGGCGCCGGCGATGCGTTCGAACACGAGCCCCAGCCCGCCTTGCGCCGCGGCGACGCGAGGCGCGTTGCGCGCACGGCCCTCGCTACGCGCGACGATATCGTACGATGGTGAGCCGATTGCCTGCGCGGCAATGCCCGAAGCGAGCAGTACGCACGCGGCCGCAGCGATCCTCTCGATCACGTTGACGTCTCCGCATTGAAAACTTGAAGCAAGGCTAACCGTCAATGCGCGTTTGCGATCCTGCTAAAAATCGGAGGTCATCCGTCGCCCGGATTGGCCTGGAGGCGTCGACGTGCTAACGCCAGTCGATCGCCAGTGATCAAGCGCGACTTGCGCTCGCCAGCGGTGCTGTTCGCCATCCCGACCGCGATCTGGAGCTCCACGTGGCTCGCGATCAAATACCAGCTCGGCACCGTTGCGCCGGATGTTTCGGTCGCCTACCGCTTTGCACTTGCGGCGCTGTTGCTTGGTGCGTGGTGCGCGCTTCGCCGCCGGTCGTTGCGATTCGACCGGCGCACGCATGCATTTCTCGCGTTGCAGGGCGCGCTGATGTTCGGCTTCAGCTACGTCGGTCTCTATTGGGCGGAGCGGTACGCGACGTCCGGACTGGTTGCCGTCGTGTTCTCGACGATCGTGTTCATGAACGCGATCAGCGCGCGGTGGATGTTCGGATCGGTCGCCACACCACGTACGCTCGTCGCCGCGGTGCTCGGGGTCGCAGGTGTCGCATTGCTGTTCGCGCCCGAGATCGCGCATCCGCTCGCGGGCGAAGCGGGATTGGGTTTGCTGCTCGCGCTCGGCGCGACGACGATTTCCAGTGCGGGTAATCTCGCAGCAATGCGTAATCAGCGCGCGGGCGTGCCGGTGATGACCGGTTCAGCGTGGGCTATGGCCTACGGTGCGCTGGCGGCCGCAGGTTCCGCGATGTGGCATGGCGCGTCGTTAAGGTTCGACACGGGCGCGCCCTACGTGGCGTCGCTCGTCTACCTTGCCGTGTTCGGCAGCGTCGTCGCCTTCGGCGCGTACCTGACGCTGTTGCAGGACGTCGGTCCTGCGCGTGCGTCGTACGTCGGCGTTGCGGCGCCCGTTGGCGCGATGCTGCTGTCGACGGTGTTCGAGGATTACCGCTGGACGGTCGTCGGCGCGTGCGGCGCGGCGCTGGTGCTCCTCGGTAACGGGCTGGTCCTCGCGCAGCGCCCATCGGTTCGCGGGGCCGCCTAGTCTTCGCCATCCTTCCGGATCACGTCGACGTTGTCGATGAGACGTGTCGTGCCGAGCGTCGCGGCGCCGAGCACGATCAGCAGGTTGGGGTGGTCGAAACCCTCCGGATGCGGGATCCGGAGCCCAATGCCGTTCCGAACGGCGATGTAGTCGACCTTCCAGCCATGACGCGCAAGGTCGGCACGTCCCGCGGCCTCGAGATTGGCGTAATCGGTGCGGCCGGCGGCGATCGCGTCGGCGATGTTGCGCAGCGTTCGATACAGCCGCGGCGCCTCGGCGCGTTCCACGGGGATCAGATAATTGTTGCGCGACGAGAGCGCCAGGCCGTCGTCGCTTCGCACCGTCTCTCCGGGGACCACCTGGACCGGCAGATTGAACTGCTGGATCATGCCGCGCACGAGTTTCAGCTGCTGCCGATCCTTCTTGCCGAACACCGCGTAGTCCGGCTGGACGAGGTTCAGGAGCTTGAGCACCACAGTGCACACGCCGTTGAAGAACCCGGGCCTGAAGGCGCCGTCGAGCTCGTCAGCGACAGGCGGCGGCTGGACGCGGTAGACCTGTGGCGTCGGATACATGTCGTGCTCGTGCGGCGCGAACAGGACGTCGACGCCTTCGCCTTCCAGCTTGCGGCAGTCCGACTCGAACGTCCGCGGATAGCGGTCGAAGTCCTCGTTGGGCCCGAACTGTAGGCGATTGACGAAGATGCTCGCGACGACGCAGTCCGCGTGCCGCCGTCCGATCTGCATCAGCGACAGGTGCCCTTCGTGCAGATTGCCCATCGTGGCGACGAGCGCCACGGAGTCGGCGCGTTCGAGACGTTCGCGAAGCGCTTCGGCGGATTGAATCAGATCCATCGAGAACCTCCTGCCACGCCAGCCCGTTGCGTCAGGCCGGGCCGAGATTGAAGAATTCGCGCTGGCTGCGCATGGACGCGACCCTGCCGAGCAAAAGCTCGACGTGCGCGGCGTCGTCGACGAAGTTCAGGCGCTCGCTGTTGACGATCAGCAGCGGTGCCTCCTCGTAGCGGTAGAAGAACCGCGTGTAGGCGTCAGCGAGGCGAGCGAGGTATTCGGCGGGAATCGACTGCTCGAAATCGACGCCCCGGCGGTGAACACGCTCGATCAGCGTATCCACCGGCGCCTGCAGGTAGACGACGAGATCGGGCGTTGGCGTCTGCGGCTTCAGGTGCGCGAACACCTTGTCGTACAGCGCGTATTCCTCGTCGGACAGGTTGATCCGCGCGAACAGCGGATCCTTGTCGAGCAGGAAGTCCGCCACGGTCGGCCGCCGGAACATGTCCAGCTGTGCGAGACCACGCAGCTGATCCACGCGCTGGAACAGGAACGTCAGCTGCGTCGGCAGCGCGAATCGTCCCATGTCGTCGTAGAACCGCGCGAGGAACGGGTTGTCGTCGGGCTGCTCGAGCAGTTCGTCGGCACGGAGCCGCTGTGCAAGCTCGCGGGCGAGACTCGTCTTGCCGGCTCCTATCGGACCCTCGATGACGATGTAGCGGCAGGCGGCGAGATCCATGTCGACGTCGGTGATTCGGCTGTCAGGATCGGGACCGCAGCGTTCGCGTTCGCCGGATGCGCTGTACCCGGACGGTGGCGAGATACGAGCGGGCGAGGCCGCGCCCCGGTATCTTTGCCGCGGGTGCGACGTCGAGCAGCGGTCGCAACACGAAGGCGCGCTGGTGCAGGCGCGCGTGCGGAACGGTCAGTCGCCGCGTGCAAATCCTGCGCGCGCCGTATAGTAACAAATCGAGGTCGAGCGTCCGCGGCGCATTCCGGGGCATCCCGCCGTCGCGCCGTCGCTGCTGTCGGCGTTCGATCGCATGCAAACGCGCGAGCAGCGCGTGCGGAGACAGCGACGTGACGACGGCCGCCACCGCATTGACGTAGTCGGGCTGCGGCGCGCCCCCGACAGGCGCCGTTACGTAATTAGGTGAGATGGCCACCAGGCGAACGCCGTGGACCGCCCCGAGCCGGGCGAGCGCGCGCGCGAGCTGCCGGCGGGGTTGGGCCAGGTTGCTGCCCAGTCCCACGAACGCACGGGCGGGCACGCGGCTACTCGTCGGACGTCGGCGCCGGCGCTTCGGTCGCATCGTCGCGCCGCTTGCGACTCCGCGGTCGCCGCCGCTTCCGGGGTGCCTCGTCGGGCCTTAGCATCGCCTCGCGCTCTTCTTCCGCGACGTCCTGGAATCGCGTCCACCAGTCGACCAGTGCCTGCGGCACCTCGCCGCTCTGGCCGCGCAGCACGAGAAAGTCATACGCGGCACGAAACCGCGGCTGTTCGAGCAGCCGCGCCGGGCGGCTGCCCGAGCGCTGCTCGAACCGCGACTGGAGCGTCCATATCTCCTTGATCGTCGCCTCAAAACGGCGCGGGATCGCGATGCGTTCGGCCTGCGCGTGCAGTACCTTGTCCATCGCATCGAAGAGCGCGGGTTGCGGACGGTCGCCGCGTTCCTTCGCCGCGTTGCACGTCACGAGCACTTCGTGCCAGAGCAGCGTGGCGAACAGGAAAGCCGGCGACACGCCCTTGCCGCCACGAACGCGCTCGTCGGTGCCGGCGAGTGCGGCGTCGATGAACTTCGTTCCGAGCGGCTGCTCGAGGATCACGTCGAGCAGCGGCAGCAACCCGTGCGACAGGCCGTGCGCGCGAAGGCTTCGCAACGTTTCGACCGCATGCCCCGACAGCAGCAGCTTTTGCATTTCGTCGAAAAGCCGGGCGGGCGGGACATTCGCCATCAGCGGCGCGAGCCGGCTGATCGGCTCCTCCGACTTGGCGTCGATGGTGAGGCCGAGCTTCGCCGCCAGCCGGACCGCGCGCAGCATCCGGACCGGGTCCTCGCGATAACGCGTCACCGGCGGACCGATCAGTCTCAGCCGCCTGGCACGGATGTCGACGACGCCGCCCACATAGTCCCAGATCGATTCGGTGGCGGGATCGAAGTAAAGTGCGTTTATCGTGAAGTCACGACGTACCGCGTCTTCGGCCTGTGAGCCGTAGACGTTGTCCGAAAGAAGCCGTCCGTGCTCGTCGGTCGCGTCGCTGCCCGTCTGCGCGGCCCTGAAAGTCGAGACCTCGATCACGTCGTTGCCGACGTGAGCATGGACGAGCCTGAATCGGCGGCCGATGATGAACGCGCGCCGGAACAGCGGCTTCACCTGCTCGGGCGTCGCGTCCGTAGCCAAGTCGAAGTCCTTGGGCTCAATGCCGAGCAGCAGATCGCGGACTGCGCCGCCGACGATGAACGCCTTGAACCCTTCTTCCTGGAGCCGGCGCGTCACCGAGCGCGCCGCGGCGGTGAGCTGGTCGCGGCGAACGGGGTGCGCTTCCGGGCCGTAGACCCGGGGGGTGGACGCTCGCTTGCCGGGGAGCAGGCGGGCGAGCAATCGGCGAATCATCGACGGGCGCGGGTGGCGCGGTGCGGGAACGGGAAAACCGGCGCGGTGGCCGCCGGCGGGGTCGGCGCGGATTCTAGCATCGGCGCGCTGTGGCAGTCGTGCACCGCCCCGCGAACGGCCGCCAAGCCTTCGCGCATAATCGGGCTCGGACGGTCCGGGAGCGCCAGGCTGCGCCCCCGCACCGGAACCATTGAGCCAGGGAGACCCCATGTATCAGCACGTTACCGCCCCGTCCGCCGGCGCGAAGATCACCGTCAAGCCGGACTTCAGCCTCGAAGTGCCGGAGAATCCAATCATTCCGTTTATCGAGGGCGACGGTACTGGCGTCGACATCACGCCCGTGATGATCAAGGTCGTCGACGCCGCCGTGGCCAAGGCGTACGGCGGCAAACGGAAGATTCACTGGATGGAGATCTACGCCGGCGAGAAATCGACGCGCGTGTACGGAGCCGACGTGTGGCTGCCCGACGAGACGCTGACGATCCTCAAGGACTTCGTGGTGTCGATCAAGGGGCCGCTGACCACGCCGGTGGGCGGCGGCATCCGTTCGCTGAACGTTGCCCTGCGGCAGCAGCTCGACCTGTACGTCTGCCTGCGGCCTGTGCGCTACTTCAAGGGGGTGCCGTCGCCGCTGAAGGAGCCCGAGAAGGTGGACATGGTCATCTTCCGCGAAAACTCGGAGGACATCTATGCCGGCATCGAATGGGCGGAGGGTTCGCCGGAGGCCAGGAAGCTGATCGAGTTCCTGGTGAAGGACATGGGCGTTCGCAAGATCCGGTTTCCGCAGACGTCCGGCATCGGCATCAAGCCCGTCTCCCGCGAGGGTACCGAGCGCCTCGTCCGCAGGGCCATTCAATACGCGATCGACAACGATCGGCGGTCTGTCGCGCTGGTCCACAAGGGCAACATCATGAAGTTCACCGAGGGCGCGTTCCGCGATTGGGGCTACGAGCTCG
>JBDTNI010000007.1:0-13433 GCA_039933815.1 Betaproteobacteria bacterium | reverse complement strand
GGTGCGC
Source organism: Betaproteobacteria bacterium (assembly GCA_039933815.1). Taxonomy (GTDB): domain Bacteria; phylum Pseudomonadota; class Gammaproteobacteria; order Burkholderiales; family Casimicrobiaceae; genus VBCG01. Next base: position 13,426 of record JBDTNI010000007.1, on the reverse strand, counting down.
GACGCCCGCGTGCGCCACCAGCGCGGCGCCCGCCTCTCCGCCCAAGCCGGTGACGAGATTGAGCGCCCCGGCCGGAAGCCCGCTCGCCGCAGCGAGTTCGGCGACGCGCAGCAGCGACAGGCAGGCGTCTTCGGCGGGCTTGACCACGCATGCGTTGCCGGCGGCAAGCGCCGCGCCGACCGATCGTCCGAAGATCTGCAGCGGATAGTTCCACGGGATCACATGACCGGTGACGCCGTGCGGTTCGCGCCAGGTCAACACCGTGTAACCGTCCGCGTACGGCAGCGTCGCGCCGTGCAACTTGTCGGGTGCGCCGGCGTAGAACTCGAAGTAGCGCGCGCAGGCGACGACGTCTGCACGCGCCTGTGCCAGGGGCTTCCCGCAATCGCGCGCCTCGAGCATCGCCAGCTCGTCGGCGTGATCGGCGATCGTCGTCGCGATCCGCGCGAGACAGCGCCCGCGCTCGGCGGGCGCGAGCTTCCCCCACCCGCCGTCGCGTGCCCGCTGCGCTGCGCGCACGGCAGCGTCGACGTCCGTTGCGCCACCGCGCGCGATGGCCGCGAATTCGGATCCGTCGGACGGGTCGATCATCGGCAGCGTGCGGCCGTCTGCCGACGCGACGAAAGCATCGCCGATGAAATGCATCGCCGGCACGGCTACCGCGGGCCAGCGCAGGTCCGGCACGTTCACGGCGTCAGGTCGCGATAACCGGCGCTCACGGGCGCGGCTTGAATTTCCATGCGAGCGTCGTCTCGTCGACGCGCGGCACGTAGGTGATGCCGTCGCGTGCCGCCCACGTGTTGACCTGGAAGTGGAGCGGTATCACACCGGTCTCGTTGATGACGAGCTCCGTTGCGCGCTGCAGATAGGCGCTGCGCTTGACGTCATCGACCGTCTGCAGCGCCTCTTCGGTCAGCGCATCGACCTTCGCGTTCGAATATCGACCGCGGTTCGTGCCGCCGAAACCCTTCTCCTTGTTAAAGGTCATCAGCAGCGCTTTCAGCGACGACGATGCCTCGCCGGTGCCCGTGCTCCAGCCGAGGAGCATCGTGCTGAATTTAAGCTCGGTCGCCTGCGGAAAATACGTCGCGGAAGGCATTGCCGTCACCTTCGTCGGAACGCCGATGCGCGTCCACATTTGCGCCACGGCCTGCGCGATCTTCGAATCGTTCACGTAACGGTCGCTGGGTGCGTGCAGCGTGACACCGAACCCATCGGGCCAACCTGCTTCGGCCAGCAGCTTGCGCGCACCGTCCGGGTCGAACGCCTCGGGCTTAAGGTTGGGCGAAGAACCGAACAGAAAATCGGGAACGAGCTGGCCGGCCGGCACCGCCTCGCCTTCCATCACGCGAGCGATGATCGTCTTGCGGTCGATCGCCTTCGACAAAGCCTTGCGCACGCGGGCGTCCTTCAGCGGGTTGCGGTCGAGCGCGCGGCCGTCCTTGTCGGTCACGAATGGCGAAGCGTCGCGATTGCTGTCGAGATGAATGTAGATGAGCCGATCGGCGACCTGCCGGAAGAGACCGAGACGCTTGTCCTGCTTCAGCCGCTCGATGTCGGCGGTGGGCACCGATTCGACGACGTTGACGTCGCCGGCCAGCAGCGCCGCAACGCGCGATGCGTTCTGCGGTAACAGCCGCATCGTCACGCGTTCCCAGGGCGTCTTGCCGCCCCACCAGCCGTCGAACCGAACGAGTTCTATACGGTCGCCTTTCGCGAACCGCACGAGCTTGTAAGGGCCGGTCCCGTTCGCGGCCTTGCCGCTGTTGAAATCGTCCGTCGACGCCGTCTCGGATCCCTTCGCGATGATCGCGACCTGGGTCAGATCCGTCGGCATCAGCGGGTATGGCGTCGCCGTGTGCAAGCGGACGGTGTAGGGGTCGACCACCTCGACGCGCGTGACCTGCTTGGTGTACGCGGTAAAGGGCGACGGACTGTTGACGACCTTTGGAATGCGGTTGAACGAGGCGACGACGTCGGCGGCGGTGAAGTCGCTGCCGTCGTGAAACTTGACGTTCTTGCGCAGCGCGAACTCCCACGTCGTAGGATCGATCGGCTTCCACTGCGTTGCGAGCCCCGGTTCGATCTGCTCCTTCTCGTTGCGCTGCACGAGGAAGCCGTAGACGTGCTGAGCGACGTTGTTGTTGGGCGTCAGGTTGTGATAATGCGGATCGAGCGATGTGACGTCGGTGGCAAGACCGATCGACAGCGTGGCGGCGTGCGCCGCGATGCCGGCCGCGCCGAGCAGCGCGACGATGAACACGTGAACAAGACGCATGAGAGGCTCCGCGGACGCGAAGCATCACTGTAACAAATCGCTACACCGTGCCGCCGGGGGTCAACGCCGTGTTGCCGGGCGACGTTTTACACGATGACGCCCGTTCGCGGCCGGAACCACGGTGGCCGGAACCACGGTGGCCGGAACCACGGTGGCCGGAACCACGGTGGCCGGACGACGGTCCCAACCTGACTATGCAAGGAGGATCCAACATGCTTCGACGCACCACGCAACTCGCGCTCGGAACTGCGCTCGCCGCAGCGGCGGCGACCGTCGCGCCGGCGGCTCATGCCGACCGGATCGGATTCAACCTATCGATCGGCGCGCCCGGCTACGGCGTCACGTTCGCCAACGCGCCGTACTGGCGCGGGCATCATTACCATCGGCCGTACTGGGGGCCCGCCTACGTTGCCCCTCCCGTGATCTATGCACCGCAAGTGGTGTATCAGTCCCCTGTGGTGTACAGGTCGCCGCCCGCCGTCTACGTCTACCGCGCGCCGTATGCGGTCCGCCGTCCGATCGTCGTTCGCGGACCGGTCTATTACCGCTACTGAGGGTCGTTTCGGGCCAGGCGTCGGGCGCGCCTGGCCAGATCGCGTAGCCCCGCGACCGACATCCACGCGTCGATCTCGCGCTGGGCCGCCTCCCAGTACGGCATGGCGCGCGCGAATTGCTTGTGCCCCTTGGCGGTGAGGCGGAGCATTCTGACCCGCCGATCGTCACCGGGCTCGACGGCGACAAGGCCGGACTGCCGCAGTTTGTCCACCGTCCGCGAAAGCGTCGTCTGGTCGGTATTGGTGAGATCTCCGAGCCGGCCCATTTCGACCGGCTCGCACGCGACAATCGCCCATAGCAGCGCCAGTTGGCTCGCCCGCAGATCGGCGGGCTTCAGCGCCATGTCGTAAAAATGGGTGACGACACGTCCCAAAAGCCGAATGTTTGCGAACGCGCACTCGCGACCGCGGCCGGCGAACGCCGTGACGACCGCGGCCTTCGTCACCGCATCGTCACCGCGAAACGGGGCGCGCGCCGCCACCCGGCCCCGGCCCCGGACCTTCCGCTGACTGGCGAGACTGCTTTCGGTCATTGACGAAGCATGGGCCGCCCTGCCTTGTGGGCGTTGCGGCACGCATGCATGTGCATGCACAGATGGACGCGACGATACGCCGATCGAGCCTGTGCCGCAACGCGCCGCATCGGGCGGTCGGCGCCTCCTGCGCTCCCTACCCGCGGCGATAGCGGACCCGATAGATCGCGCCGGCGCCGTCGTCGGCGATCAGCAGCGAACCGTCGGGCGCCACCGCGACATCAGCCGGCCGTCCCCAAGCCGTTTCGCCGCTCAGCCAGCCGTCGACGAATGGCGCGTAGGACGCGGCGTTGCCGCTTGCGTCGAGCGTCACCAGCGTGACCCGGTAGCCGATCTTGGCGCTGCGGTTCCACGAGCCGTGCTCGGCGATAAAGATCTGACCCCGGTACCGGGGTGGAAACTGCGTGCCGGTGTAGAAACGCATGCCAAGTGCCGCGACGTGCGGTCCCAGGCGCTGCGCGGGCGGCTCGAACGCGCTGCACGGCCGTTTCGCGCCGAATTCCGGATCGGGGATGGCACCTGCGTGGCAGTACGGATAACCGAAATGCATCCCGGCCCGCACTGCGCGGTTCAGCGTATCCGGCGGGACATCGTCGCCGAGACGGTCGCGTCCGTTGCTGGTGAACCACAGCGCGTGCGAGCGCGGATCCCAGTCGAACCCGACGCTGTTGCGAATGCCGCGTGCATACGTCTCGAGATCCGAGCCGTCCGGATTCATCCGCATGATGTTGGCGTAGCGGTCGGCATCGGGTTCGCAAATGTTGCAGGGCGCGCCGACGGGCACGTAAAGCTTGCCGTCCGGACCGAACGCAATGAACTTGCGTCCGTGCGCACGATCGGTCGGAAAGCGGTCCGAAACGACGACAGGTGACGGCGGATTGTCCAGACGGCGCTCGACGTCGTCGAAACGCAGGATCCGATTGACGGCCGACACGTACAGCGCGCCGTCGTGGAACGCGACGCCGACGGGCTCGAGCAGGCCCGAAGCAATGACGCGAACGACCGGCGGGCGCCCGGGACTCGCGGACATCGCGCTCGGGATCGCGTAGACACGTCCGTCGACCGAGCCGGCGAACAGCGTGCCGTTCGCGCCGAACGTCATCTGCCGCGCGCCGGGAACGCGCGCCAGCAGGTCGATCGTGAATCCAGCGGGTACGCGCAGTCGCTCGACGGGAAGCGTCTGCGCGTGTGCGAACCGCGTGCAGCCCGCGCACACCACGCACAGTACGACAACAAGACGGAGAAGCGTCATCGGTGATCCTGTCGGGACATACCGCTTTGGAGTGTCGAACCTGCGAACGGTTCGGTGCCGGGCATCCACCGCGTGGCGCCGTGCCGCAGTGCTATCCTCACATACTGCCATTCGCCGGAGGACGACGATGAACGCCGCCGATCCGTTGCACCATCTGGCGCAGTCCGGGGCCAGCGCCGACGAACTCGTCGGACTTCCGATGATCCGTCGGCTGGTGGGCTTTCCGACGGTCAGCCGCGATTCGAATCTGGCGCTGATCGATTGGGTGCAGCACTACGTCGAGGATCTCGGTGCGACGACCGCGCTCACGTTCAACGACGATCAGCGCAAGGCCAACCTCTTCGTCACGTTCGCCGCACAGGACGGCAACGCGACCGATGGAGGAATCGTGCTGTCCGGCCACACCGACGTCGTGCCGGTGGACGGGCAGCCGTGGACTACGAATCCGTTCGAGGCCACGGTCGTGGACGATCGGCTGGTCGGTCGCGGCGTCACGGACATGAAGAGTTTCTCGGCGATCGGACTTGCGTTCGTGCCCGAGTTCCTGCGCCGCGGCCTTGCACGACCGCTGCATTTCGCCCTGTCGTACGACGAGGAGGTCGGGTGCATCGGTGTGCGGCGGCTGATCGCCGATGTCGTCGCCCGAGGCGTGACACCGATGGGCTGCATCGTCGGAGAACCGACCGGCATGGAACTCGTCGTCGCGCACAAGGGCAAGAAGAGCTGGCGCTGCCGCGTGCGCGGCCACGAGGCGCACTCGTCGCTGACGCCGAGCGGCGTCAACGCCGTGCAGATCGCCTGCGACCTCGTCGCGTGGATCAGCGAGCGCGCGCGCGCCTTCCGCAGCGGCCGACTGCAGGACGCCGCGTATGACGTCCCGTTCACGACGCCGCACGTCGGCGTCATTCGCGGCGGGACGGCGCTCAACATCGTGCCGCGCGACTGCACGTTCGAATTCGAGATCCGGCATCTGCCGTTCGACGACCCGGACGCGTTCTTCGCGGACGTGCAGCGTTACGCCGAGTCATTGCTGCCGGAGATGCATGCGGTGGATCCCGACACCTACATCCAGTTCGATCACCTGTCGTCGTTGCCGGGGTTCGATGACGACGGCCGCAACGCAATCGCCGACGTGAGCCGCGCCTGCGCCGGAGGACACTTGACACGCAAGGTTTCATACGGGACCGAGGCCGCGCTGTTCCACGACGCTTCGATGCCCGCGGTGATTTGCGGACCCGGGCATATCGCGCAGGCCCATCAGCCGAACGAGTGGGTCGCGATCGACCAGCTTGCACGATGCGAAGCGTTCATGGAACGACTGACGAATTATCTCTGCGTGGCGTGACGGCGCCGCCGACTCGCGCACCCGTCGTCGACGTCGCGCTCCCCGATCTAGGCCGGTGGGCATCCGGCAACACCGGCCTGCCTTACGCCTGGCGTTTCGGCGAAGGTTCGCCGCGCGTCACCGTCCAGGCGCTCACGCATGGCAACGAGGTCTGCGGCGCGATCGCGCTCGACTGGCTGTTGCGCAGCGGCCTCAGGCCTCTCAGCGGCACGTTGACGCTGGTGTTCGCCAACACCGCGGCGTACCACGCATTCGACGCCGGCGATCCGTTTGCGGCACGCTGCCTCGACGAGGATTTCAACCGGCTCTGGGACGCAGCGGTGCTCGACGGCGCGCGCCAGTCGAGGGAGCTTGCCCGTGCCCGCGAACTGCGGCCGCTGTACGACGCGACCGACTTTCTGCTCGACCTTCACTCGATGTCGGACCCGTGCCCCGCCCTCGCGCTGTCCGGTCGGCAGCGCAAGGGCGTCGCCCTTGCCCGGGCGCTCGGTATACCCCGGTTCGTCGTGATCGATGCCGGACATCAGGCAGGACGGCGGCTTCGTGACTACGCACATTTCGACGACGCGCTCGATCCCCGCAACGCGCTTCTCGTCGAATGCGGACAGCATTGGGAAAGTGCGGCGCCGATCGTCGCGCAGCAGGTGATGCTGCGTTTCCTGCGGCACTTCTCCATGCTCGACGATGCCTTCGTCGAAGCGCACATCGCCACGGGCGAACCGCCCGACCAGCAGACGATTGCCGTCACCGACGCCGTGACGATCGAGACCGATGCGTTTGCGTTCGTCGGTCCGGTCGCCGGCATGATGGCCGTGGCGCAGCGCGGTACGCTGATTGCCCACGACGGCAAGCGCGACATTTTCACGCCGTACGACGATTGCGTGCTCATCATGCCGACGCGCCGTCCGCGAAAGGGCGAGACAGCCGTGCGCCTGGGCCGGTACGTGGCCTGACCAGCGCCCGCGAGGCCTTGCTCGATCCCTTTCGGTTGACGACTAGCGCGTGCGCGGAACCGTCTCGACCTCGTCGTACCAGTAGCGTCTCGCCGCATGCCGCGTCGCCACGGCGCGCGTCGCGCCGTCGCCGAGCACAACGGTCACAGCGCCGTCGCGGTCGGTACGAAGCTGCACCGCCCCCGCGACGCGGTAGCGCTCGACGATCTCGGCGCGCGGATGGCCGAAGCGGTTGCGGTAACCGGCAGCAATGACGGCGATACGCGGCGCAACGGCCGCGACGAACGCCGGCGACGACGACGTCATCGATCCGTGATGCGGCACCACGACGACGTCGGCACGCAGCGACACGCCGGTCCGTCGCAGCAACTCCGCCTCGCTCTTCGCCTCGATATCCCCGGTGAGCACGACGCCAGCCCCGCCGGCGTCGATGCGCAGCACGCACGACAGGTCATTGGACTTGCGGGCCTCCGCGTACTGACTTTCTGCCGGATGCTCGATCGTGAAAATCACGCGGTCCCACACCCAGAGATCACCGGCTACGCAGCGGCGGGATGCGGATGCCGCCACCACGACCGGATGCGTCGCCGACAGCGAGGACACCACGGGTGTACCCGGAAACGAGCGCAGGATCGACAGCGCACCCCCGGAGTGATCGGTGTCGGCGTGACTGACGACGAGCGCGTCGAGATGCCCGACGCCGATCGCCCGCAGGTAAGGCTCGACGATGCGTCCGCCCGCGTCGAGAGTGCCGTTGAAACGCGGACCGGTGTCGTACACGAGCGCATGCCGCGCGGTGGCCACGAAAACCGCGAGCCCCTGGCCGACGTCGAGCACGGTGATTCGCACGGCACCCTCGGGAACGGCGGGCGGCCCGATCAGCCCGAGCGGAAGCATCCACGCGACGCCAAACGTTCGTCCGGGCACCCCCCGCGGCGCCAACAGCCAGAGCACGCCGCCGATGGCGAGCATCACCGTCCATCCGCGCGGTGCATGCGACGGCCACGACGCCATTGGCATGCGCGCCAGTGCTTCGAGGTAACGCATCAGGAGCGCGAGTGCGCGATGCGCGATTTGCCACGGCCAGTCGGCGGGCGTCGCCATGGCCAGCAGCGTGAGCGGCACGACGCCGACCGTCACGACGGGGATGGCCACGGCGTTCGCCAGCGCGGAGACGAGCGAAACCTGCTGGAACAGCGCGAGCGTGCCGGGTACGAGGCCGACGGTCACGACCCACTGTGCGCGTGCGCCTTCGCGCACCGCGCGGACAGCCTTCGCCCGCCATCCCGCGGCGAACGGAGCCTGAGGGCGTCCACTGCCCGCATAGAGCAGAAGCCCGACGGCGCCGAACGACAACCAGAACCCCGGTGCCAACGTCGCCCAGGGATCCCACAGCAGGACGACGACGAGTGCCCACAGCCACACGTGCAGCGCGGTTCCCGGGCGCGCGAGCCAGAGCCCCACGCACGCGATGACGACCATCAGCAGCGTCCGTACCGCCGGCACTTCCGCGCCGGCGAGCAATACGTAGCCGAAGGCGAACAGCGCGCCCACCGCGGCGGCGATCTTCGGCGCGGGCACCCGCGACGTCACTGTCGGCCAGCGCCTCACGCAGGCCAGCGCGGCAGCGCCCGCGAGCGAGGCGAAGACCGTCACGTGCAGGCCCGAGATCGAAATGAGATGAGTGACGCCCGTGCGATTGAACACGGTCCACTGCGACTCGGGTACCGACCGCTGGTCGCCGATGGCGAGCGCCGTCAACACACCGGCGTAGCGTGCCTCCGGCAGCGCGCGGGCAATGCGAGCGCGGACGGTTTCGCGGATGCGCTGCACGTGGTCGGTCACGCGTCCGGCGAAAGCGTCGATCCGCGCGTTGTCGGGCGCGTCGCGAACATAGCCGGTCGCGCGAAGGTTTCGCTCGAGCAGCCACGCCTCCACGTCGAAGCCGTGCGGATTGACATTGCCATGCGGCCGGATCAGGCGAACCGTCAGCCGCCAGCGCTCGCCGGCGTGAATGATCGGAACGGCGACCGGACGCAGGTCGGCACCGGTATCCGCGCGGCGGGGTGCATACCAACCGAGCGAGATTCGTTCGGGAACGAACGCGCCGGCTGTCTCGGCGCGCTCGACCGCGAGCGCAAAGCGCGCGCCCTCGGCGTCCGCATGCGGCAGGTCGTCGACAATGCCCACCACGCGAATGTCGCGCGCTTCCCACGCGGACGGAAGTGCCTCGTCAAGCCGCAGGTGCGCCCGCCAGGCAGCATACGAATAACCGGCGCTGAATGCGGCGGCCAGCACAGCGACGGCACCGACGATCCTTGCGATGTCGGTGAACGTTGGCGATACCAGCGTTCGCGACGCGCGCCCGGCGATCGCGGCAGCGCCCGTGCACGCGACGAGCGCGAGCAGAACTGCACCGGGCGCGTGCGGTAGCGTGCCGCGAGTCTGCAGCCACGCCGCACCGGCCGCGAAGGCTGCGAGTGAACCTGCAATGCGGTAGGCCAACCGGATACGCCGCCATCGACACCCTCAGCGAATTGTCGGCCGTGCGCAGCGAAGCAGCCATCGTCCGTTCGGACGAAGGGCGTGGAGCTTCGCCCTCAGCGCGTTGCGTAGAGAATCATCTGCGTGCAGCGAAACAGCGCGATCGCACGCTGATCGTCCTTGCGCACGACCGTTGCGTCCCAGACGTGCGTATTCCGGCCGAGGTGAACCGGACGTGCCGTGCACGCCACGGTACCGTCGCGCGCCGTGCCCAGGAAGTTGGCCTTGAGCTCGATGGTTGTGAAGTTCGCAGCGTCCGCCGGCAGATGCGCCAGGCACCCGTATCCACAGGCCGTATCGGCGAGCGCGACGACGGTCGCCGCGTGCAGGAAGCCGTTGGGTGCGCGGACTTCGGGCCTCACGTCGATCTCGGCCACCAGGCTGTCGTCACCGATCGAGACGACACGAAAGCCGAGCAAACCGGGCAGGAATCCGATGCCCCGCCGATTCGCGACGTCGAGCGTGAATTCGGACCGAAGCGTCACTCGCCGATCTCTCATCGTCGAACCGCCGCGAGCCCCCCGGGCTCGGCCGGCGGCGCGTCGATTGCAAGTGCCCGGCGAATGTCGGCAGCGAGGTGGTCGACCGCCGCGGCCGGCGTGTCCCACGCGCACATGAATCGGACGCCCGTTTCGCCGAGGAACGCGTAGAAGCGCCAGCCGTTCGCGCGCAACGCGTCGATCGCCCGCTGCGGCAGATCGACGAACACGCCGTTCGCCTGCACGGGCGCCAGCAGTCGCGCGCCGGGCACGTTCTCGAGCGCGCAGGCAAGGCGCGTGGCCATTGCATTCGCATGACGCGCATGGCGCAACCACGCGCCGTCGGCCAGCACGCCGAGCCACGGCGCCGCGATAAAGCGCATCTTCGACGCCAGCTGGCCGGACTGCTTGCGCCGGCGCGCAAATTCGTCGGCGATGTCCCGGTTGAAGAACACGACGGCCTCGCCCGCGGGAAGGCCGTTCTTCGTGCCGCCGAGGCAGAGGACGTCGACTCCCGCGCGCCATGTGATGTCGGCGGGGCTGCAGCCGAGATGGGCGACGGCGTTTGCAAAGCGCGCACCGTCCATCTGCACTTTCATCCGCTTCGCGTGGGCGACGTCGCACAGTGCAGCGACCTCGCTCGGCGAATACACGGTGCCGAGTTCCGTCGCCTGCGTCAATGCCAATGCGCGCGGCCGCGACGAGTGCTCATCGTGGGGTGTCACTGCCGCAGCGGCGACCGCCTCCGGTGTCAGCCGGGCGTGAGGCAGATCGATCGTCACCAGCTTGGCGCCGCCGCTCATGAACTCCGGCGCGCCGCATTCGTCGACATTGACGTGCGCGAGCGCGTGGCAGACGATCGCGTCGGTGCTGCGGCAGATCGCCGCCAGTGCAAGCGCATTGGCGGCGGTCCCGTTGAACACGAAAAAGACGTCGCAGGCAGTTTCGAACACTGCGCAGATCGCCGCGGTCGCGGCGCGCGTCCAGTCGTCGGCGCCGTAGCCGGGTGCATGCCCGGCGTTGGCACGCTCGAGCGCCGCCCACGCTTCGGGGCAGATGCCGGCGTAGTTGTCGCTTGCGAACTGCGGCGCAAGCGGCTCGATGGCCGCATTCGCGCGCGCCACCGGCGCTGATGCGGTCACAGGCGCTCGTCGACCCAGCCCTGGACCGACCGCAAAGCCTGCGGCAGCGCAGCGGGGTTGCTGCCGCCGGCCTGTGCCAGGTCTGCGCGGCCGCCCCCCTTGCCGCCGACCTGTTGCGCGACGTGATTGACGAGGTCGCCCGCCTTGACCTTCGCGACGAGGTCGCTCGTGACGCCGGCGATCAGCGTGACCTTGCCGTCGGCGACGCTCGCGAGCACGATCGCCGCGCTCTTGAGCTTGTCCTTCAGCTTGTCCATCGTCTCGCGCAGCGTCTTCACGTCGCTGCCATCGAGCGCCGCAGCGACGACTTTCGCGCCCTTGACGTCGACTGCGGCGCCGGCAAGGTCGTCGCCCGCGCTGGACGCCGCGCGTGCCTTCAGCCGCGCGAGCTCGCGCTCGACCGCGCGCGCGCTATCCTGCAGCTGCGTGATTCGCGCTTCGAGCTCGGCGACAGGCGCCTTCAGCAGATGCGCGACGCCGCTGAGCTTCGACTCCTGCTGCTGGACGTGCGCCAGCGCACCCTTGCCCGTCATCGCCTCGATGCGCCGCACGCCCGCCGCGACGCCGCTTTCGCCGACGATCTTGAAGAGGCCGATATCGCCGGTGCGCGAGACATGCGTGCCGCCACAGAGCTCACGCGACGTGCCGATGTCGAGCACGCGAACCTCGTCGCCGTACTTCTCGCCGAACAGCATCATCGCGCCCGATTGCTGCGCCTCCGCGATCGGCATCGTGCGCGCACCCACGCCGCCGTTGTCGAGAATCTCGGCATTGACGATCGCCTCGACGCGCCGGATCTGGTCGTCGCTCAACGGCGCCGAATGGGCGAAATCGAAACGCGTCTTGTCCGCATCGACGAGCGAGCCTTTCTGCTGCACGTGTTCGCCGAGCACCTCTCGCAGCGCCTTGTGCATCAGGTGCGTCGCAGAGTGATTGCGTATCGTTCGCGCGCGCGCCTCGGCGTCGACGGTAGCCACGACCGCGTCGCCCTCGCGCAACTCGCCCGTCTTCACTTCGCCGACGTGACCGACCACGTCGGCCCGGACTTTCTGCGCGTCCTCGACCGCGAAGAGCGTGAGGCATGCTCCGCCTCTCGACAGCTCGCCGCGATCGCCCACCTGGCCGCCCGACTCGGCGTAGAACGGCGTGCGGTCGAGCACGATGACGCCGTGCTCGCCGGCCGCCAGCGCATCGACCCGCGCGCCGGCCCGGAAGATCGCGACGATGCGCGCGTTTTCTGACAGCGATTCGTAGCCGCGGAACGCCGTCTTCGGACCTGTGTACGCGATGGTTTCGCCGCTCTTGAACTGCGAGGCGGCGCGCGCACGATCGCGCTGCGCATCCATCGCGCGATCGAATGCCGCTTCGTCGACGGCAATGCCGCGCTCGCGGGCGATATCGGCGGTGAGATCGAGCGGAAATCCGAACGTGTCGTACAGCGTGAACGCGGTGCCGCCGTCGAGCACCTGCGGCTTGTCGCGCAGCGCGCCCTCGAGCATTCGCATGCCGTTTTCGAGCGTCTCGCCGAAGCGTTCCTCCTCCGCCTTCAGCACATCCGCCACGCGGACCTTCGCGCGCGTAAGCTCCGGGTATGCACCACCCATCTCGCGGTCGAGCGCTTCGACAAGGCGATGGAAGAACGGCTTCTTCTGGCCGAGCTGATAGCCGTGGCGAATCGCGCGGCGGATGATCCGGCGGAGCACGTAGCCGCGTCCCTCGCTGCCCGGCGTTACGCCATCGACGATCAGGAACGCGCAGGCGCGGATATGGTCGGCGATCACGCGCAGCGACGGGTTGTCCTTGTCAGTCGTGTTCGTCGCCTGCGCCGCGGCGTCGATCAGCGCAACGAAGAGATCGATCTCGTAATTCGAATGAACGTGCTGCAGCACGGCGGCGAGACGCTCGAGGCCCATTCCCGTATCGACGCACGGCCTCGGCAGCGGTGTCATCGTGAAGCCGTCGGCATTCTTCTGGCGGTCGAACTGCATGAACACGAGATTCCAGATTTCGATGTAGCGATCACCCTCGGCATCGGGTGATCCGGGGGGACCGCCGAACACGTCTGGGCCGTGATCGTAGAAGATCTCCGAGCAGGGGCCGCAGGGCCCGGTGTCGGCCATCTGCCAGAAATTGTCGCTCGCGTACTTCGCCCCCTTGTTGTCGCCGATGCGAATGCACCGTTCCGCGGGAATGCCGATTTCGCGCGTCCAGATGTCGTACGCCTCGTCGTCGTCGATGTAGACGGTCGCCCAAAGCCGCTCGGCGGGCAGCTTGTACTGGCGGGTCAGCAGCTCCCATGCGTAGCGAATGGCGTCGCGCATGAAGTAGTCGCCGAAGCTGAAGTTG
>JBDTNI010000006.1:0-14620 GCA_039933815.1 Betaproteobacteria bacterium | reverse complement strand
GATCGGAACGCCTGCGGCCTCCGCGGCGGCTGCTGCCGCGAGCGCGTTGCTCGCCATGTGCCGCCCCGGAACGCGCAGCAGCGCCGTGACGCGACCGCGCGGCGTTTCGACGTCGAGCGTACCGCCCGACGGGCCTTCGTCGAGACGCCCGTGAACATCGGCCGTCCCATCGAGCCCGAACGTCAGCACCGACGCACCCGCGGCAGCGGCCGCCGCGCACCAGATCCCCGCGCGCGGATCGTCGGCGTTGATTACCGCGCGGCCGCCATGCCGCAGCGAGGCGATCGCATCGGCGTGCTCCGCGGCGACCTCGTCGACGGTGCGCATGAATTCCTGGTGCTCGCGCTGCGCGTTCGTGATGACGGCGATCGTCGGCTGTGCGATCCGGGCGAGTTCGCGCGTCTCGCCCCGGTGGTTCATGCCGATCTCGAAAACGCCGAGCCGATGCGAAGCGCGCAGGCCGAGCAGCGCCAGCGGCAGTCCGATCGAATTGTTGAAGTTGCCCGGCGTCGCCGCAACGCCCGAATCGCCTTCGGCCGCGCGAAAGATGGCGCCGATCATTTCCTTGGTCGTCGTCTTGCCGTTGCTTCCGGTCACGACGACCAGCGGAATGTCGAACCGCGTGCGCCAGAAGCCCGCGAGCGCACCGAGCGCTACCAGGGTATCGTCGACGACGACGAGGTTTCCGCACGCCCCCGTCGCGTGCGGACGCGCGATCAGCGCCGCCGCCGCTCCGCCCGCGAGCGCCGCCGCGACGAAATCATGGCCGTCGAAGCGCTCTCCGCTCAACGCGACGAACAAATCGTCGGGGTGCAGCGCGCGCGTATCGGTCGTGACGCGCCGGAAACGCACGGATGCGCCGACGACCGCGCCGCCGACCGCGCGCGCCGCGACTGCCGTGTCCATCATGCGCGGTCCCTGCGCGCCAGCGAATTCGAGACGACTGCGCGATCGGAGAAAGGCACTCTCCGGCCGTTCGCTTCCTGATAGTCCTCATCGCCCTTCCCCGCCAGAACCACCACGTCCCCCGCGTGCGTGTCGTCGAGTGCGAGCTCGATGGCCGATGCGCGGTCCAGTTCCACCGTCCAATCCGCGGCGATCGGCCGCGCGCCGGCGACGATGTCGTCGGCAATCGCGCGCGGCTCCTCGTCGCGCGGGTTGTCGTTCGTCACGACGATGCGATCGGCGAGGCGCGCGGCAACGGCGCCCATTTCGGCGCGCTTGCCGCGATCGCGATTGCCCCCGCAGCCGAATACGCACACGAGCTTGCCGCCCGCCGCGACGAACGGACGCATCGCCTGCAGCACCTGGCCGAGCGCGTCCGGCGTGTGGGCGTAATCGACGATGACGAGCGGTTGCGCACCGCCGCCCAGCCGTTCCATGCGTCCGGGGGGCGGCGCAACGTGGGCGAGCGCGTCGAGCGCCGCGTGCAACTCGATGTCGCTCGCCAGCAGCACACCGAGCACGCCGAGCAGGTTCTGAACATTGAACGCGCCCGACACCGGCGCGACGAATCGGCCATGCCCGTGCGTCGTCTCGACGTCGACCGCCGTGCCGGACGGCAGCGACTGCACGCCGGTGGCGACGACGTCCGCGCCCGCTGCGCCGTAGGCGACCACGTCGCGGCCGCGCGCCCGCGTGCGCTCGATCAGCGTCCGCCCGAAGTCGTCCGCCGCGTTGATCACCGCCGTGCGAAGCGCGGGCCACTCGAGCAGTTTCGCCTTGGTCTCGCCATAGGCTTGGAGCGTCTCGTGGTAGTCGAGATGGTCGCGCGTCAGATTCGTAAAGAGCGCGACGTCAAAGTCGATTCCGTTGACGCGCCCCTGGTCGATGCCGTGCGACGACACTTCCATCGCCACCGCTTCGGTGCCCGCGGCCCGCCAGCCCGCCAGCATGGCTTGCAGCACACAGGCATCGGGCGTCGTGTTCGACGTCGGCACCAACCGGCCGATCGGCCCGTTGCCGAGCGTACCGACGATCGCGCTGCGCCGGCCACAGTGCGCGAGCGCCTGCGCCGACCAGTGCGCGCACGACGTCTTGCCGTTCGTGCCGGTGACGCCGACCATCCACAAATTCTGCGACGGCCGTCCGTAGATCGCCGCGGCGACGCCGCCGATGCGCGCCTTGAGGTCGGCGACCGCCACGTGCGGAATGCGCCACCCGAGATCCCAGTCGAACCCGCTCGCCTCGTACAGCACCGAAGCCGCGCCGCGCGCGATTGCATCGCCGATGAACGCGCGGCCGTCGTGCGCGATCCCCGGATAGGCGGCAAAGGCCATCTGCGGCGCGACGGCGCGACTGTCGGCCGTGATGCCGACGACCGGGCCGAGCCGGCTGGCGAGCGTGGCCGACTCGGCGGCGAGCGATGCTGCGACCTTCGCTTCGCGCGTCGCACCGCGGTCCGGCTTGCCCGTCGCGCGCGCCGTCACGTTTCTTCCTGCACCTGGCTGCCTGGCGCCGGGAGCACGACGTTGTCGACGGGCGCGTCGGTCGGAACGCCCAGCGTGCGCAGCGCCGACCCCATCACACCGGAGAACACGGGGCCTGCGACGCTGCCGCCGTAGTAATCGCCGCCGCTCGGCTCGTCGATCATCACGGCGACAATCAACCGCGGATTCGACACCGGCGCCATTCCGACGAAGGACGCCACGTACTTGCGCGTGTACTCGCCACCTTCGATCTTGCGCGCCGTACCCGTCTTGCCGGCGACGCGATAGCCGGATACCTGCGCTTGCGGCGCCGTGCCGCCGGGCATTGTCGCGAGTTCCAGCATGTGGCGCACGGCGAGCGCCGTCTTGGCCGACACGATCGGGCGGCCGGCAACGGCGCCGTCGGTTTTCAGCAGCGCGACCGGTTTCAGTTCGCCGTTGTCGGCGAAGATGGTGTACGCACGGGCCAGCTGGACCAGATTGACCGACAGCCCGTGGCCGTAAGACATCGTCGCCTGTTCGATGGGCTTCCACGTGGCCGGCGGCCGCAGACGGCCGGCCACTTCGCCGGGAAATCCCGTCCTGGGTACGGTGCCGAATCCGGCCTCGGAGAACATCCGCCACAGCGTCTCCGACGGCAGCGACAGCGCGATCTTCGCCGCGCCGACGTTCGACGATTTCTGGATCACCTGCTCGACGGTGAGCGGACCCGCCCGGTGCGCGTCGTGGATCGTCTGCTTGCCGATCGTGAGTTCGCCCGCCTCGGTATGGATCACCGAATCGGGCCGGATCTTGCCGGCCTCCAGCGCGGCTGCGATCGTGAACGGCTTCATCGTCGACCCGGGCTCGAACGTGTCGGTCAGCGCGCGGTTGCGCATCTTGTCGCGCGCAACCTTGTCCCGGCGGTTGGGGTTGTACGTCGGCCAGTTGGCCAGCGCGAGTATTTCGCCGCTGCGCGCATCGATGATGACCAGTCCGCCCGCCTTGGCCCTGGTGCGCTCGACCGCGGCGCGCAGTTCGCGAAACGCGAGGTATTGAAGGCGTGAGTCGACGGACAGCGCGAGGTCGCGGCCGGCCTGCGGCGCGCGAATCGCGGCAACGTCCTCGACGATGTCGCCCCTGCGGTTGATGATGACGCGCCGGCTGCCGGCCGTCCCGCCGAGCCACGTCTGCTGCGCGAGTTCAAGGCCCTCCTGCCCGGCGTCCTTGTCGCCGGTGAATCCGATCACCTGGGCGGTGACTTCGCCGCCCGGGTAATAGCGGCGGTACTCGCTTTGCTCGTTCAACCCGGTGATGCCGAGCGCCAGCGCGCGATCCGCGGTCTCCGGCGGGAGTTGCCGCGCGATGAATGCGAACTCGCCATCGCCGCGGATGCGCGCGGACAGCTGCTGTGGCGTGGTGTCCAGAATGCGCGCGAGACTTTGCAGCTGCGCCGGCGTCGCCGCGACACGGTCGCGGAACACCCACAGCGACTTCACCGGTGTCGAAATCGCCAGCGCGTCGCCCCAACGATCGACGATGCGACCGCGATGTGCGGGCACCTCGATCGCGCGGGAGAATCGCGCCGCGCCCTGGCTCTGCAGGAAATCGTTGTCCATCCATTGCAGCCACAGCGACCGCGCGAGCAGCACGACGAACAGCAGTCCGACACCACCGAACAGCAGCATGGCGCGCGTGCGCGGCAGTTCCGTCGGCGGCGCGGCGGGCGGTTTGGCGGACGCCCTCATTTTTTCACCGGCTCCGCGGCGGCCTCGACGACCTCGACGCGAGAACTCGCCGGCGTCTGCATGTGCAGCGATTCCCGCGCGATCTTCTCGACGCGCGCCGGCATGCCCCACGTCGACTGCTCGAGCGACAGTTGCCCGTACTCCACGTCGAATTGCCGGGCGCGCGCCTGCTCGCGCTCGAGTTCGACGGTCAGCCGGCGCGCCTGATGCCGCGACGTGACCAGCGACAGCGCACACAGCACGAGCGCGCACAGCAGAATGACGTTGACGCGAATCATTGCACCGCCTCGAAGCCGCGGGGCCAGTCAACCGGAAGCGGATGCGGGCCGCGCGCGGCGACGCGAAGGACGGCACTGCGCGAACGCGGGTTGTCGCGCGTTTCGGCATCGGCGGGCTTGGTGGCGCGCCCTACGATCGACAGCGGCGGCGGGGGCAGCGACGCTTCGCGGATCGCGACGCGTGCCAGACGCTCGTCGCCACCGAACGGACGCGACGCGAACACGAAAAACCGCTTGACGATGCGATCCTCGAGCGAATGAAAGCTGATCACCGCGAGCCGGCCGCCGGGCGCGAGCCGCGCCGTCAGCGACGGGAGTGCAGCCGTCAATTCGTGCAATTCGCGATTCACCGCAATCCGCAGGGCCTGGAAGGTCCGCGCGGCCGGATCCTGATGCCAATCACCCCGCGTGCGCGAGCCGATGGCTTGGGCGACCACGCCGGCGAGCCGCCGTGTCGAGACGATCGGCTCGACTTCGCGCGCCTTCGCAATTGCTCTTGCAACCGATTGAGCAAACCGTTCCTCACCATAGTCGCGAATCACCTCTGTCAGTTCGGCGGTCGACGCCCGTGCGATGAATTCCGCCGCGCTTTCGCCGCGCGACGGATCCATTCGCATGTCGAGCGGGCCGTCCGATCGATAGGAAAAACCGCGTTGGGGCGAATCGAGCTGCGGCGACGAGACGCCGAGGTCGAGCAGGACGCCGTCCACGCGGTCCACGCCCATGTCGTCGAGGACGATGGGCAGTTCGGAAAACCACGCGCGGCGGTACGCAAAACGGGGATCGTCGACGGCCGCGGCCGCCTGCGCCGCGTCGGGATCGCGGTCGATCGCGACGAGCGTGCCGCCGGGTCCCAGCCGATCGAGGATGGCGCGCGAATGGCCGCCGCGGCCGAACGTGCCGTCGACGTAAGTGCCTCCAGCGCGAATCGCGAGCGATGCGAGCGATTCTTCGAGCAGCACGGGAACATGAACACCCTCGCTTGCAATCGACATCCGTCGCGTCAGAGGCTCAGGCCTTCGAGACCGGCCGGGAGACCGCCGGGGAACGTGATGGTTTGGGCGATCTGCGCCTGCCACTTCGCCTCGTCCCACAACTCGAGCTTCTGGCCCTGGCCGACGAGCACCACACGCTTGTCCAGCCCGGCATACCGCCGCAACGCCGGCGGCACGAGGATTCGGCCGGCCGCGTCCAGTTCGACGTCGTCGGCATGGCCAACCAGCAGGCGCTGGACACTGCGAATCCGATCGTCGAACGACGACAGGCCCATCAGCGCTGTCTGGATCGGCTCCCATGTGGCGCGCGGGTAGATCAGCAGGCAGCCGCCGTGATCGGCGGTGATGACAAGGTGGCCGCCGTTGCCCACGGCGAGGCCATCCCGATGGCGTGACGGGATCGCGATGCGTCCCTTGGCATCGAGCAGCAGCTCGGAAACGCCACGAAACACCGGCCGACCGCCGGAGCCGTCGCCGGCCGGATCTTGCATTTCACCGTTGCCCCCGCCCGCACCCACGCCACCCTCCGCCATCGCGTCAGTGAGCGCTTAGCAACTTGTAAAAGCCGCCAGCGCGTCTCGACCCACTTCATCCCACTTTTTACCACTTTTGTGGACTATACGTGCAATTCCTACGCCGGGTCAACGGTTTTGCGATTGCGGAACAACCACTTAGGCTAGAAATGCAACATCCATAAACTACTTCAAAATGATCGAGTTATCGCTTCATGTGAAAGCAGATTCCCACTTATTCAGCAAATTCCGGCCCATGACGTACGATCGTTCGACGTCAATGCGCCGCGGAAGTGTTGCATTCATGCCACCGACATAAACGCCGCCTATCCCCGCGGACTGGCCGCCCGTTTTCCCGACCGGTAGACTGACTCGACGTCGCGCCGCGCGTCCGGGAACCAATCGGACTGCGCGTGCTCGAAATTTCCTGCGGAGGTTTGCATGCAACGGCTTGCTGGCATGATGCTGGTCGCGTCCGTCGTCACCGCCCTCGTGGCCGGCTGCGCGTTGCGCGATCCCCGCGTCGATTACGCCTATTCGCGGGCGTCAGACGGCCTGTGGGGCGACACTGGTTTCGAGTTGATCGATTGGAACTTCCCCACTTCTCTCAATCAGCCTCCGGTCGAGGGGCCCAAGCGGCTGCGCGGCGAGCGCACCGCGATCGGCGTGACGTGGGCCACGCGCAATCCGCTTCCGCTGTCGGACAACCTCGCTCCCTTCGGCACGCCCGCCTCAACGGACGGCACGGCCGATGACCGGAACGCGCAATCGGCGGCGCCTGCCGCTGGTACTGTGGCTCGCGGCGTCGCTGCCGTTCGCGAGCCTCGCGGCACGCGCTGACGAACCGCCCCCGGCCGGCCCCTCGGCGGCGGCGCCGTCCACCACCGCCGAGGGACTGAAGTACCGCGTCGTCATCGACGCACCGGCTTCGTTGCGCGAAACGCTGTCGGACAGCGTCAACCTGATCAAGTGGCAAACCTACGATCAGATGACGCCGGGTCTGTTCGAGGCGCTGGTGCGGCAGGCCACGGACCAGGCGCGCGAGGCCGCCTCCACCGAGGGATTTTTCTCCGCGACGATCGACGTGGCCGTCGATCGCACCACGTCACCGATCACCGTCAACGTGCACGTGACGCCCGGTCCGCGCGCGCAGGTTGCGACGGCGAACGTCGAGGTTCAGGGGCCGGCGACCGCGGATAGCCTCGGCGCGGAGGCCAGCGCGAACGTCCGCCGCACGTGGCCGTTGCCGGCAGGGGCGCCGTTCAAGCAGTCCGACTGGATCGTTGCGAAGCAGCGCGCGGTCACCACGCTGGCCGCCGACGCCTTCGCGGCGGCGAAAGTGGCGAGCAGCGAAGCGGTCGTCGATCCGGACACGAACACGGTGGAACTCGCGGTCGCCATCGACAGCGGACCGGTATTTCATGTCGGAGACCTCGAGATCGAAGGGCTCTCGCGCTACCCCGCCGACCTCGTGCGCAACTACCGGACGCAGCGCGCGGGCGATCGCTACTCGATCGCGCAGCTCGACCAGTTCGTCCGCCGCCTGAACGGATCCGGCTACTTCGCGAGCGTTCACGCCGCGGTCGATCCCGACCCCGCGCACGCGGATGACGCGCCGGTGCTCGTGTCGGTGATCGAGGCGCCCCCGAAGAAACTGGAGGTGGGTCTCGGTTACTCGACCGACACCGCCTTCCGCGGCAACATCAGCTACCGCGATGTCGATGTCGACCATCACGCAATGCAGATGTACGTCGACGCGCGCGTCGAGCAGAAGCTGCAGAACGCGTCGCTTCGTTTCGTCCGGCCACCGTCGGCGAGCGGCTGGTCGCCGTCGGCGTTCGCCGGCGTCGAACGCACGGACATCAGCGGGCTCGAGACGCAGGCCGCAAAGGCGGGCGTGAGGATGAGTTCGCTCGACGAGCGCAACCAGTGGCAGTACGGCGCCGCGTACTACACGGATCGACTGCGACCCACCGGCTTCGACGACACGAGCTCACGCGCACTTTATATCGACGTCGAGCGTGCGTGGCGCCGCGTCGACGATCTCGTCGCGCCGACGCGCGGCTGGATCGCGCTGGCGCAGGCTGGCGTCGGCGTGCCCGGCGCGTCGACGAGCGGATTCGAGCGCGTGATCCTCCGCTACGGCTACTGGAAGCCGCTCGGTCCGCTCTGGTCGTTCACCGCACGAGCGGAAGGCGGCGCGGTGATCGGTGCGGCTCGACGCGACGTGCCGTCCGCGCTGCTGTTTCGCACCGGCGGCGACACGACGGTGCGCGGCTACGCGTTCCAGAGCCTCGGCGTGAAGCAGGGCGAGACGGTATTCCCCGCCCGTTACTACTATGCGGGCAGCGTCGAGGTCACGCGATGGATTCGCGAATCGATCGGGGTCGCCGCGTTCGTCGACGCGGGCGATGCGTTCGACGATCGCTCGGATACGCACGTCGCCCTCGGCTATGGAATCGGCGCGCGGGTCCGCACGCCGATCGGACCCTTCCGTCTCGACGTCGCCTACGGCGAACGATCGCGGCAGATACGCCTGCACTTCTCCGTCGGCGTGACGTTCTGACCCGATGACCGGGCCGGAGCATCCGCCGCGCGAACCCGCGGCAACCGACACCGGACCGCCGCGGAAGTCCGCCGGCCGGCGCGCGCTGCGCATCGCGCTCGTCGCGTTCGCCATCGTTGTCGTGGCGGTCGCGGCACTGATCGGATACGGCCTCAGCGATCGCGGCTTCAAAACGATCGTCGCGCGCATCGTGGGTCAGAGCGGCGGCAAGATCACCGTCGAAAATCCGTCGGGATCGATCGGCGGAACGATGCGCTTCGGCCGGATCGTCTGGCACGACGGCGACACCACGGTGACGGCCGACGACGTCGTCATCGACTGGAACCCCGGCGCTCTTCTGTCGAAGCGGCTGTCGATCCGCGGCCTCGGCGCCCGCCGCGTCGACATCGAGCTCAAGCCTTCAACGACGACGACCACGCCGCCCACGAATCTCGGGCTGCCGCTGTCGGTCGACATCGAGAGACTCGCGGTCGCCGAGCTCCAATGGCGTTCCGGTCCCAACGCGAATCGACTGAGCGGCATCGAATTCGGCTACTCCGGTGACGCGGAGTCGCATCGCTTCCGCGACCTTCGACTCGTTTCCGACTTCGGCCAGCTCGGCGGCGCGCTCGACGTCGGCGCGCGCGCACCGCTGACCGTCGCCGGCACCGCGACGCTCGACGGCGACGGTCCGCTCGCGGGGGCCTCGGGAACGTTCAGCCTGTCGGGAAACGCGGCGACGATCGAAATCAACGGCAAGGGTGCGTACCACGACGCGGCATTCGCGCTGCACGCGACCGCCACGCCGTTCTCGACGGCGCCCTTTTCCGGCGCCATCGCCGATCTCGACAACGTCGATCTGCAGACGTTCGACGCGTCGCTTCCGAAGACGCTCGCGCGGCTTCACGTCGAGCTGAAGCCGCACGGAAGCGCGTTCGAGGGCACGGCGTCGCTCGCGAACGCGCAACCGGGTCCGATCGACACCAACCAGCTACCGGTCTCGCGCGTGTCGTCGAACTTCGTGCTCGACGGCAAGACCGTGACGCTGACCGACATCGACGCGACGACGGCCGGCGGAGGCGGCGCACGGGGCGAGGCGCGCATCGTGCTCGACGCTCCGCGCTCCGCGCGACTCGCGCTCGACGTCCGCGATCTCGACCTTTCGCGCATCCATACGAAGCTGGTTCCGACGCATCTGTCCGGCGCGGTGCGCGGACAGGGCGACGACGCACGGCAGACCCTCGAAGGCGACATTCGCGACCGCGACATCGGCCTCGCGTTCGCCGCGGCGATCGCCGATCGAAGGCTCGACCTGTCGCGGTTCAAGGCGACGACGGCGGGCGGCTCGTTGAGCGGCTCCGCCAAGCTCGACCTGCACGACAGTTTTGCATTCACCGTGGACGCCGTGATGCAGCGGCTCGACCCGTCACGCTTCGCCGATGTGCCGAAGGCATCGCTGAACGGTCACGTCAAGGCGAAGGGAACGTTGCAACCGACGTGGCGTGTGGAAGCCGATGCCGTCGTCGCACCCGGAAGCATGGTCGCAGGGCTCGCCACCGCCGGCGCAGTCAAGGGCACCGTCTCGCCCGATGCGATACGCAATGCGCTCGTCGACCTGCGCATAGCGTCGGCAACCCTCCACGCGAAAGGAAGCGCCGGCACGGCGGGAGACTCGCTGACCTACGACATCGACGTGCCGCGGGTCGAGCAGCTCACGGCAATCGTTCCGGCGTCCGTGCCCCGACCGCTCGCCGGCGCTGTGCGCGCCACCGGATCGCTGGCGCTGACCGGCAAGACGATCGGGGGCACCGTCGATTTGAAAGGCCGGTCGCTGCGCGTGGGCGATTACGCCGCCGCGGCATTGCAGGCCCGCGCGTCGGTGGCGCCCGGGCCGATCGGCGCGCGTGCGTCGCTCGCCGATCGCGCGCTGTCGTTGGACGTGTCCGGCACCGGCGTGAAAGCCGCCGGGCGCGTGATGCAGTCGATCCGCGCGTCGGCGTCCGGAACGCTCGCCCACCACCGCGCAACGCTCGCGGCCGTGGCGAAGGACATCGACGTCGCGATCGCCGTCGACGGGTCGCTCGCGAATGCCGACACGGCGGCGCGGGCGCAATGGACGGGCCGCGTCCTGTCGTTCGAGAACCGCGGCACGGTGCCGGTTCATCTGCGCAGTCCCGCGACGCTCGCCGCGCGCGCCGGCTACGTGCGCCTTGCCGACGCTCACCTCGACGCGGCGGACGGCTCCGCGGACGTCCTGGAATTCACGTGGAACCAGGGGCGGATCACGACGCGCGGATCGTTCACCGGCATCGCGATCGCGCGGGCGGCGAAGCTCGCCGGGATAGACCTGCCCCTCGAATCGACGCTCGTGGCCGGCGGCGATTGGTCGATCGCCGCCACGCCGCGCCTCAACGGAACATTTGCGATCCATCGCGAGCGCGGCGACATCCTTGCCAATCTCGGCACCGACGATACGATATCTCCGCACGGGCTCGGCGTCAGCACGCTCGAGGTCACCGGCCAGTTCCGTGATGACGCACTCGACGCCCGCGCGAACTTCGTGTCCGAACGCGCAGGAACTGCACAGGCCACGGTGGCGATCGGCTCGACCGGCGCATCGGACGGAAAGATCGATCCCTCCGCTTCTCTGAGCCTCGCGCTGCGGGCGGATCTTGCGTCGCTGTCGGTGTTCCAGCCGTGGCTCGGTACGCGCGTGGCATTGGGCGGCCGCGCCCATCTCGACGTCGCCGCGGCGGGTACTGTCGGCAACCCGCGATGGTCAGGGTCGGTGAACGGCGACGAGATAAGGATCGACGCGCCCCAATATGGCGTCAATGCGACGAACGGTCGGGTGCGCGCGCACCTGACGACCGCGGGTGTGGTTCTCGACGAAGTCTATTTCGCGTCCGGTGACGGTTCGTTCACCGCGAGCGGACTCGTCGCGCTGCCGGGTGTCGCCAGCACGAGCGCGACGCGGGTCACGTGGAAGGCGGACCGGTTCCGCGCGGCGAATCGGCCCGACCTGCGCCTCGTGCTGAACGGCAGCGGCACCGTCGCGCTCGAGAACAAACGCCTCGCACTAACGGGGAACGTCGAGGTGGTCGACGGACACGTCGAATTCGACCCCGCGCCGAGCGGGCAGCTCGCATCCGATATCGTGATCAAGGGGCGCACGCCGGCCTCGCGACGCGCGTCCGCCGGCGGTGCCGTGCCCCTCACGTTAAACCTCGATGTCGACTTCGGCCGCTCGTTCACGTTCGAGGGACAGGGACTCGCCACGGGCCTCGCCGGGAAGCTTCGCATCACGACGTCGACGGCCGGCACGCTGCTCGGCCGGGGCACGATTCGCACCGTCAACGGCACCTTCGTCGCGTTCGGACAGAAGCTGACGATCGATCGCGGCCGCGTGATCTTCGACGGGCCGCTCGACAATCCTGCGCTCGACGTCGTCGCCCTTCGCAAGAATCTGCCGGTCGAAGCGGGCGTCGAGGTCACGGGGACGGTCAAGGTGCCGCAGGTGCGCGTCACGTCGAATCCGCCGGTGCCGGAGAACGAGGCGCTCGCATGGCTCATCACCGGCCAGGGGCTCAGCAACTCGTCGCGCGTCGATTACGCGGCGTTGTCGGCCGCGTCGGCAGCCTTGCTGGGCCGCGGCGGAAAGCCGATCACCGCGCAGATCGCCCAAAGCATCGGCGTCGACGACATTTCGCTGAAGAGCAGCGGAAGCGGCACCGGCCTCGATTCGCAGGTGGTCGTCTTCGGCAAGCGCATCAGCGACCGGCTTTCGCTCGGCTACGAGCAGGGACTCTCGCTCGCGTCGAGCGCCGTACGGCTCGAATATGCATTGTCACGGCAAGTCACGTTGCGCGCGGAAGCCGGACAGGTCAGTGGCGTCGGCATCGTGTATCGCCGCAGCTTCGAGTAGCTCGCCCGGGCACCGTCAACGCGTCATCAGGTAGAAGCCATTCGCGAGCAGTTCATAGCAGGCGAAGTAGCTCCACTGCAGACCGCCGAGGCCCGGCACGAAATCGGAAGGCGATATCGCGGCCATCGACGGAATGCCGATCGGCGCCGGGATGACGTTTATCCCGGCAGCCTCGAACTCGAGGCGCGAGCGAGGAAAGTCGAATGCGTGGCCGATCAGGATGACGCGCGTCACGCCGGCCGCTCGCAGCATCGCCGCGGAGCGCACCGCATTCTCGTGCGTGTTCCGCGCCCGCGTCTCCGTCCATCGCACCGGCACGTCGTACTCGCGCACGAGCACGTTGCGCATCAAGGCAGCCTCCGACGGCGTATCGGGGAGCGCGCCGCCCGACACCAGCACCGGCAACCCGGTCGCCCGCGCCACGCGGGCGCCGTAGCGAACGCGCTCGAGCGTGATGCCGCTCGGCGTTGCGCCACCGTATTCGGCCGCATAGCGTCGGACGCCGCCGCCCAGGATCACGATCGCCTGCGCATCGTGCGGGGTCGAAAGGTCGAGCGCAGGCGTCCGATCGAGCAGTCGGACGAGCGTGATCGCCACGACGGGCATCGACAGCAGAAGAAGCATCACCGCACCCGTCAGTGCAACGCGCCTTCCCGCGACGGGCCTCCGCCAGGCGAGTGCCAAGCCCACCAACACGAGGAGGAGCGGCCCATTGGGCGGCAGGAACACGAGCTTGACCGACTGCTTCAGCCAGAACAGCGCGGGCGTCACGCGCGCCTCGACGGAGGTAGCGGTAAAGCGGCTCCGACGAGCGGCGCACCGCGGGGGAACGATAGGGGCGGCATTGCGGTCCTACAAAGGTAAATATTACAAAATTGTTGGGCTAAACAATAAGTTGCGTCTCACCGCCTGTCGAGTTACTTTACAAGTAAATCACCGGGACCGGGGTGTGAACCCACAACCGGCTGTTTTTGCGGGGCGTGGCTGAGACCTCATCGGGTGGAACACAGCTTGCTTAGAATAGCGTAATGGATTCCCACAAGAAACTTACCGACCCCGCGCCACCACGGTCGAGCGCCCGCCGCAAGCTGTTGCGCGGCGGTCTCGCCGCCGGTCCGGTGCTGATGACGGTCGCGAGTCGTCCGGTGCTCGGGCAGGTCGCCTGCACGGCGTCGGCGATCACGTCGATCAACATGCAGTCCAGCATCAACCACAACTGCTCGATCGCACGCGGACTTTCTCCCGACAAATGGAAGAGCCTGGCCGGGCAGTGGCCGACGCCGTATTCCGCAACATCCGCCCGCTCGGTGACGTACGCGGGCATCACGCAGTCGCAACCGACCGCCTATCACTGTCCGACCACCGGACTGGGCGGACACGTGTTCAGCGGCCGTTCGATGCTCGACGTCATCGATATCAACCACGGCGGGCTCGATTCGCTGGGGCGCTACACGGTAGCCGCGCTGCTCAACGCCCGCTCCGGTCGCACCCCGATGTGTACCGAAACGAACGTCCGCGCCATGTGGAACGACCTCGTGAACCGTGGCTACTACGAGCCCACCGCGGGCATTCGCTGGGGCGCGGCCGAGATCGTCACGTACATCAAGACAACCATCGCCTGAGGCACCCGCGCCGACTCGCGCGGTTGCATTCCTGAATCGGGTGGACGACGCCGGCGCATGGCAGTTGTGCAGCGCCGGCGCTCTCGCGTGGCGCCGCTGGGACGACGAGATCGTCCTCTATAATGACGTGACCGGCAGCACGCACGAGCTCGGCATGCTGGGTGCCGAGGTCATGCTGGCACTGATCGACCATCCGGCCGGCATCGGCATGGCGGACCTCGTGGCCAACGTCACTGCGCACGTCGAACTTCCTGCCGACATGTCATGCTCGGCCGAGGTGTCGCGCGTGCTCGACCAGCTTGTCGAATTGCAGCTCGCCACGCACGTACCCGCTTGATCGTCTCGGACCTACCGGCGGGTGAGCTGCGGCGGCAGCTGCGCGGCGGCGGGGCGAGGCTGCGGCTGGGTCCGGTGGTGGCGAACATCGCGTCACCCTTCCGCGCGGTCGAAACGGCGGTCGCATTGCATTACGGCGCCCACGAAATCGTCGCGCCGACGACGTTCGCCGACTTTCACGTCGCGGTGGATCCGGTGGCCGGCCTGCGACGCTGGTTCAGGCCCCAGGCCGTCTTCCGGTTCGACGCCAG
>JBDTNI010000005.1:0-15126 GCA_039933815.1 Betaproteobacteria bacterium | reverse complement strand
CGCGGGCGTTGCTGATCGCGCAGACCGCGGCGAGCGGGTCGGACACCGATGCCCAGCAGCGCGCGCTGACGACGATCGAGCGCGCGTTCGACGCGGTGACCGCGGGCGTAACGACGCGTTCGAGCCGGCTGCTGCTCGCGGGGCCCGGCGTGTTCTCGGTGGCATCGCGCAACACCATCCACGACGACGTGGCGCGTCTCGCCGGCGTCAGCATTGCCGGCATCGTCGGCGTGCTGTTCGTCGTCTATCGATCCGCGACCGCACTCGCGCTCGGGCTGCTCCCGGTGGCGTCGGGTGCGCTCGCCGGCATCGCGGCGGTTGGTCTCGGTTTCGGTGTCGTCCACGGCCTTACGCTGGGATTCGGCACCACGCTGATCGGCGAGGCGGTCGACTACTCGATTTACCTGTTCGTGCAATCGACCCAACCGGCGCTCGCTACCGGCGATGATCACGCGCACTGGATACGCACCTTCTGGCCCACGATCCGTCTGGGAATGCTGACGTCCGTCGTCGGCTTCGCTACGCTCGGGTTCTCGAATTTCCCGGGATTGGCTCAGCTCGGCGTCTATTCGGTTACGGGACTCGTGGTCGCCGCGGGGGTCACCCGGTTCGTGCTGCCGACGCTGCTTCCAGCCGGATTCCGGGTACGCGACGTTTCATTCCTCGGCCACGCGCTCGCCGCGGTGATGGCGCGCGGGCGCGCGCTGCGCTGGATGCTCGGTGCGCTGCTCGTCGCGGCAGCGGCCGTGACCGGTAGTCATTGGCACACGTTGTGGAGTGCCGAAATTTCGGCGTTGAGCCCGCTGTCGGCCGCGGATCTCGAACTCGATCGGACGCTTCGCGCCGACCTCGGAGCGCCCGACGCGCGTTATCTCGTCGTCGTTTCCGATTCCGACGAAGAGCGCGTGCTGCAGTCCGCCGAGCGCGTCGGCGAATCGCTGCAGCGTCTGGTGGCAGCCGGCGGCCTCGGCGGGTTCGACACGCCGGTGCGCTTTCTTCCGAGTCGCGCCACGCAGACGCTTCGCCAGCAGGCGCTGCCATCGTCGAGCGAGCTCGCGGCACGCCTGCAGGTCGCGATGGCCGATCTTCCCCTTCGGCCGGAGCGGCTGCGGCCCTTCCTCGCGGATGTGGAGTCCGCACGGAACGCGGGTCCGCTGACTCGCGCCGATCTCGACGGAACCTCGTTTGCGCTCGCCACCGACGCGCTGCTCGCGCATCGCGGTGAACGCTGGAGCGCGTTGCTTCCGCTCAAGGCGGCCCGCCAAGGCAGCCCGGACGCAGCGATCGACCCCCGGGCGATCCGGGGAGCGCTCGCCGAAGCAGGACAGAAGAGCGCGCTGCTCGTGGATCTCAAGGCCGAGACGGATCGCCTGTACGCGGGTTATCTTCAGGAAGCAATCTACCTGTCCCTGGCCGGCTTTGCTGTCATGCTTACGGTTCTCGGGCTGACGCTTCGTTCGCCGACGCGGCTACTGCGCGTCATCGTTCCGTTGCTTGCGGCAATCATCGTCGTCGTCGCGGCGCATGCGCTCGCCGGCAGCCAGCTGAACATCTTTCACCTCATCGGCATGCTGCTGATCGCGGCCGTGGGTTCCAACTACGCGTTGTTCTTCGATCGACGCGGCGGGGACATTGGCAGCGGGATGCCGGCGCTGGCGTCGCTCGTGCTCGCCTGCACGACAACGGTGATCGGCTTCGGCGTGCTGTCCCTTTCGAAGATTGCGGTGCTGCAGGCGATCGGTGGCACCGTCGGTCCGGGCGCGGTGTTGGCGCTGCTGTTTTCGGCGGTCCTCGCCGAAAACCGTACCGAGCCTTCGCAGAGGGCGGGGACCTGATCGACGTGGCGAACCCCACGGCCAGCACGTCGCTCAATTGGCGCGATCGGTCGATCGGTATGCGTGGCACTTTTCGCGATCGAAATTGAAGCGCGATCCGATGTTCGTCGGCTTGTTTAACGCGCGGGGATTTCGACGGCGGACTGGACGTTGATTCTGGAAGCGCTCGGCCTTCGCGTGGGTGCGCTGCCGATGAGTCGGCGCACGCCGTTCGCTGATGTGCTGCTGATCGCGCGTCTGACCGACACCGGCACGCCGCGCGCCGTCGATCGCTTTGCGGTGTGCTAATGTTCATGCCGTCGTCACGCGCAGTTGCACAGTGAATCCCCTGCACTTATCCCATTTCACTGCGACGACCTGTCTCGGGCGCGGCTTGGCGCCGAACGTCGCCGCCCTGCGCGACGAGCGCAGCGGGCTCGCACGGTGCTGTTTCGAAACCGTGGATCTCGACACCTTCGTGGGCGAGGTCGCGGGCGTCGACGACGTGATCCTGCCCGCGGCGCTCGCCGACTTCGATTGCCGCAACAACCGGCTCGCTGCGCTCGGGCTCGTACAGGACGATTTCATCGACCGCGTCGCTGCGGCGCGCGCGCAGCATGGTCCGGAGCGGATCGGCGTATTCATCGGGACCAGCACTTCCGGCATACTTCAGACCGAGCTCGCGTATCGTCGGCGCGATCCCCTCACCGCCGCGCTGCCGAACGATTTCTTTTATGCGACGACGCAGAACTCGTTTTCCGTGACCGAATTCGTGCGGCGGACGCTGCAGTTGAGTGGACCTGCTGCAACGGTGTCGTCGGCATGCTCGTCGAGCGCGAAAGTCTTCGGTTCCGCCGCGCGGATGGTCGAGGCCGGTCTGATCGACGCGGCAGTCGTCGGCGGCGTGGATTCGCTTTGTCTGAGCACGCTGTACGGTTTCACGTCGCTGCAGCTCACGTCGACGCGACCCTGCCGCCCGTTCGACCGTGACCGCGACGGCCTGTCGATTGCGGAAGCCGCGGCCTTCTTCCTGATGGAGCGTCTGCCGGACGAGCCCGCGGCGAGCGCCATCGTCCTGCTGGGCGTTGGCGAGTCGAGTGACGCCCATCACATGTCGTCCCCCCACCCCGAGGGGCTGGGCGCGAAATTGGCGATGGAGCAGGCGCTTGCGACCGCGGCGCTTACGCCGGACGCAATCGACTACGTGAATCTTCACGGTACCGGAACCCGCAGCAACGATTTGGCCGAGGGGCGCGCGATGCTCGGGCTGTTCGGCAATGCCACCCGCTGCAGCTCGACCAAAGGGGCGGTCGGCCACACGTTGGGTGCGGCAGGCGGGGTCGAAGCCGTCTTTTGCGCGCTGGCGTTGCGTCATGGATTCATGCCGGGGGGCGTCAACACGCGAGAACTCGATCCCGCGCTCCCGCTCGCCTATCTGCTGCACGACGAGGCGCGCGCGCCTTCGCGCGTGCTCAGCAACTCGTTCGGTTTCGGCGGCACCAATTGCAGCCTGGCGCTGGGTCGCGCGGATGCGCCGAACGTGGCAACGTGATGCCGGGACTCGCCGGCTACATCGACGGCATTGGTCTCATCGGCCCGGGTCTGCGCGACTGGTCATCGGCGAAGGCGCTGTTGACCGGCGACGCTCCCTATGTCGAGCAAGCCGCGCAACTGCCCGCGGCGGATGCATTGCCGCCGGCGGAACGCCGGCGCGTTGGCCGGCCGGTCAGACTCGCGCTGGCCGTCGGGGCGCAAGCGTGCCTCGCGGCGGAGCGCGACCCGGCGAGCCTGCCGACGGTGTTCACGTCGTCCGGCGCGGACGGCGACATCTGCCACGAAGTCTGCCGGATGCTGGCGGGCAACGATCGCCAGATTTCCCCGACCCGCTTCCACAATTCGGTCCACAACGCGCCCGCCGGCTATTGGAGCATTGCCACGGGTGCGATGTTGCCCTCCATTTCGATCTGCGCGTTCGACGGCAGCTTCGGCGCGGGGTTGCTCGAAGCGCTGGTGCAGGTGTCGGCAACGCGCGACACGGTACTGTTGATCGCCTACGACACCCGGTATCCCGAGCCGCTTCGCCGCGTGCGGCCCATCGTCGACGCCTTTGGCATCGCGCTCGTGTTGTCGCAGACCCCGGGACGGGGCGCGCTTGGCCGCGTCGAGGCGGAACTCACGCACGATGCGTTCGATGTCATCGCGGATCCGCCGCTCGAATTGCTGCGCGCGGGTTACCCTGCTGCGCGAGCACTGCCGATGCTGATCGCGGTTGCGGGGAGCCGGCCGAGCCGCAATGTCCTCGAGTATTTCGATCACCTACGCCTCGCGGTAACGACGGCACCATGCCGCTAGACCGGGCCTGGATCGCAAGTCGAATTCCGCACCAGCAGCGGATGTGCCTGCTCGAAGGCGTGCTGGCGTGGGACGAGCAGCGCGTCGTGTGCCGCGCGACGAGTCATCGCGATGGCGACAACCCGTTGCGCGCGCACGGCCGGCTCGGCATTGCGTGCGGCATCGAGTATGCGGCGCAGGCGATGGCCCTGCACGGCATATTGGTAGCACCCGCAGCATCAAGGCCGCGGATGGGCTACCTCACCAGCGTCCGCGACGTGACGCTGCACGCGACTCGCCTGGACGACGTTGCCGAGGATCTCCAGATCGAGGCGTTGCGGCACGCGGGCGACGGCGGCACCATCGTCTACCGGTTCTCGGTGGGGGTCGGGGACCGCGACCTTCTGCGCGGACGTGCAGCCGTGGTGCTCGACGCGGACCGCCTCGTCCGCAACCCCACGACGCCCGGCCCGTGAGGCGGGCACTGGTCAGCGGCGGTTCAGGGGGCATCGGCGCGGCCATCTGCAAGCGTCTCGCGGCCGACGGCTGTCACGTGTACGTGCACGCCAACGCGCATGGCGCCGCGGCGCAGCGCGTAGTCGAGACGATTCGTGTTGCAGGCGGTACCGCCGACGTCGTCACGTTCGACGTCACGGACGCGCACGCGACGAGCGCCGCGCTCGCGACGCTGCTCGATCACGGCGCAATCCAGATCGTGGTCAACAACGCCGGCATTCACGACGACGCGGTGTTCCCGGCCATGCGCAACGACCAGTGGCATCGGGTGATCGACGTTTCGTTGCACGGATTCTTCAATGTCACGCAGCCGCTCACGCTGCAGATGATCAGGCAGCGCTGGGGACGAATCATCAATATCGCGTCGGTCTCCGCGATCTCGGGCAATCGCGGTCAGGTGAACTACTCGGCCGCCAAAGGCGCGCTCGTCGCCGCGACCCGGTCGTTGTCGATCGAGCTCGCCAGTCGCGGCGTCACGGTCAACGCCGTGGCGCCGGGCATCATCGAGACGACGATGACCGACGGCAAGCAACGTGCTGCGATCGTCGAGCGAATGGTGCCGATGCAACGGATGGGGCAGCCGTCCGAGGTCGCCGATCTAGTCGGCTTTCTCGCGTCCGACCGCGCGGCTTACATCACCGGCCAGGTCATTTCGATCAACGGCGGCATGCTCTAAATCTAAAGCGCGTGGCGCACGCCCGTCGTGGCGGCGCGCGGTCTTGCGCGTGGCCACGCGACGGACGGGATGCGCGACCGTTCAGCGATTGGCGAGCCGGCGTGCGAGGAGTCGCGGCAGCTGCGCCAGGAACCCGAAGAACAGCCGCGTGTGCATCCAGCTGAGAAGCGCGTTGTCGCGCAGGTAATTGAAGTGCGAAACACCGCCTTCGTTCACGCTGAAATAGCGCACCGGCGCCGGGAGGTTGATCGCGCGAACGCCGTGCCACGACAGCCGCACGACGGCCTCCGGGTCGAAATCGAAACGCCTCATGAAATGGCTGCGGTGCATCACGTCGCGCAGCGGGGCGATCGGATAGACGCGAAACCCGAACAGCGAGTCGCCGATGCCCGCCCAGAGCGTCTCGAGGTTGGCCCACCAATTCGAGATCTGCCGTCCCTTGACTCGCACTGCGGGGGCGTGCTCGTCGAACACGGGCCGGCCGAGGATCATGCAATCCGGATCCCGCGCCGACGCCGCCATGAATTCCGGAATCAGGTCGGCCGGATGCTGACCATCGGAATCCATCGTCAGCGCGTGCGTGAAGTTCTGCTGGGCCGCGAGGTCCAGTCCGCGCAGCAGCGCCGCACCCTTGCCCGTGTTGCGCGGATTGACGAGTATGCGAAGCCCCGATTCCTGCTTGGCCATCCGTTGCAGCTCGTGTGCGCTGCCGTCGGTGCTCCCGTCGACGATCACCCAGACCGGGCTCCAACCGCGGCACGCCGCGCGCACCGCGTCGTAGACCCGCGGACCCGGGTCATAGCTGGGAATCAGCACAACGTGGGTGTCGGAGGGGCGAGGGCTCACCGTCATCGTCGGGTAGTTGTCCAGGAGCGAGCCTCGTGCGGGTCGCCATGACGTCGGTCTTCGGCAGCCATGAATTCATCATCGAACCACGCGAGAGCTCAGCGGCAAAATACCGCTCGAGCTCGCCGACGAGCTCCCGCGACTTAACCGGTGGGTCGAAGCGCCGTCCGAGGCGAATCCGGTAGGTGATCGGCAACGCGGGCTTGCGCAACAGCGGCCAGCCCTTGCTGAGGTACGGCGAGTCGGTCTCGATGATCACGGTCTGCACGGGAACATCGGCATAGCGCGCGATGATGCCGATGCTGCCGGTGAACGCGTTGACCGGCGAGCGCGTCGTTCGGGTTCCCTCGGGAAATAACAGCAGGTGGGCGCCCGCACGCAGCACCGCGATGCTGCGATCGATCATTGCGTACACCGATCCGTTGCCGATGTACCCTGCGAAACGCGCGCCGGCCCCCAGAAAGAAGTTCCTTTCCAGTTCCGCCTTCATGATGCAGGCCGCGGGCAGCCGCGAGATCACCAGCACCGCGTCGATGAGTCCCGGATGGTTGGGCGCGATGATCATCGGCGGCTCGTCGCGTAATGCGTCGAGCGCACGGAGATCGAAACGAAAAGCCCGCATCAGCGATAGCG
Organism: Betaproteobacteria bacterium; assembly: GCA_039933815.1. GTDB lineage: Bacteria > Pseudomonadota > Gammaproteobacteria > Burkholderiales > Casimicrobiaceae > VBCG01. Next base: position 8,310 of record JBDTNI010000005.1, on the reverse strand, counting down.
CGCGGACATAGATGCGAAAGCCGCTCGTGATCGCCCACTTGCCCACGGCGGACGCATGGGCGTTCGGCAGCAACGCTGTCAGGACTATTGCAAACGGCGTCCAGACGAGGCACAGGATACCGAGAAGCGCTATGCCGACATACAGCGCCGCATATTCATAGAGCGTATGAAGCGTTTGGAGTAAGCGGCGCCGCACGATGCGCTCAGTCTCGCACGTTCACCCGCTGCGCGGATTCCGCGAATATCCAGGCGACGGCAACGCCGCCCGCGAAGTATCCGCGTGTCCTGACCAGCGGGCTGTCCGCGAACGCGGCGCCTTGGAGCGTGTCGTAACGGGCAAACGCGCCGATCCAATAGTGCGGGAACCGTTTCGACACAGCGACAAGAAACTCCATGCCGTCGTATCCGGCCGACGCACCGTAGGCGCTGCGCGTGGGCGTCGCGTACGCCGGCGCGACCGAATAGAAGTAACGATGATTGCGGCGGTCCCCGTACGACGGGCTCGCGAACATCCCGAGGTCCCAGTCCGCCAACCCGCCGACGTTGGTGATGTCGAGATTGAGCCTCGGCGAAAACAGCCAGCCGATATAGTCCGGCGAGCGCTCCACCGTGAACGCGAAGCGCAGCGGCAGCCGCAGCGTCAGCTTCATGCCTGCTGGAGCAGACCGCCACAGCGTGACGTCCGCGGCGGGGCCGAATTCCACGGTCGGCTTCAGGTCCGGCATGCCGTTACGGGCAGCGTTGTCGCCGCTGTCGACGGGAAACGACGCGCCGGCGCTGGCATGAATCGAGACGTTGTCGTTCTCGACGAAGATGCCGCGCACGCCGTCGCGGTCCGCTCTTAAGAAGTCGCCGCGGTAGACGACGTAGGGAACGGGCAGAACGTAGCGGTGCGACTGGTCCGAGCCCCGGTAGTCTGGAAAGCTCAGTGCGGTCGCGCCGGCGCCCAGTTCCCACAGCGGCTTGTCGCCGGCCCGTGACGTCGCTTCGCCGGCCGCGATCGCCGGACCCAGGCATATTCCGAGCGCGAGCGCGGCGGCGCGCCGCTTCGCGCGCGTTACCGAACGGATCAGGCTCGGCGGCACGCGCGCGAACCATGACTGACCGTCGTTCGCCTGCGCGCGTGGGCGCGCTCACGAGCGCCTCGCGCATTGGCCGCAGCTGGAGGCGTTGACGGATAGCGAGCCGACGGGCTCGCAGGGGTCGCAGCGGTCACAGATTGCAGAACAGGAGCTCGAATTCGACGTCTTGGTCGACGACGTTGCCCCGGTTCATCCCGGCCACGCCGATGAAGCGAATATTGAGCGCGTACTTGTTCGCGCTGATCTCCGGCACGCAGGGCGGGTCGCGCTTCAGCGTGAGCCTGAGCAGTTGCGCGACCTTCGTCGTCGTCAGCATGAGCTGGAACAAACCGCGCGACGCGACATGGCGGCTGCCGCGGCTGTTCTCGCGCAAAAGACGCAGGACGATCGCCGAGCCGGACCGGATCGCGTCGAACGGCTCAATCCAGCCGGCGAGGTCGCGCTGCCGCGCGGCGGGATCCTTGTTCAGCCAGTAGTGATAGGCGGGCAGGTCGAATTCGCATACGCCGCCCGGGATCGCGGCGCGCTGCTTGATGGCCATCAGCCATTCGCTTTCGCGCAGGTGCGTACCGACCTTGCCCGCGTGCGCGAACAGACTCGTGCTGATCTGGTCGATGTCGTCGAGCAGCGCCTTCAACGCATTCGGGTCGATGTCGGGGTTGCTGCGCAGCGGCGTGAGCGCCTGCTTCTGCCGCTCGAGCTCCTGCAGGATGTCGGTCTTGAGGTCGGCGCGCGATGCGACATCGGTGATCTCGAACAGCGAGAGGAGCGCAGCGTGATGTTCGGCCGCACCTGCCCGGTCCGCAAAATAGGCGGCGCGCGAAAAGAGATCCTCGAGCCGCATCAGCGTGCGGATTCGTTCGTTCAGCGGATGCTCGAAAACGATCACGGCGTCCGTTCAGCCCGCAAAGCCTGCATTCTGCACGAAGACGCGGCGCGAAGCTGCGCCGGTGCGATTTCAACCGGGCGTGGCAGACTCCGCCGCGAGGCCGCGATAGTGACGGTCGAGTCGCGCGACCTGCGACACGAGGCGTTCGCGCGCGCCGGAATTGTCGATGACGTCATCGGCGGCGGCCAGCCTCGCGGCTCTCGACAGTTGCGTAGCCATGATGCTGCGCACCTCCGCAGCCGCGAGACCGCTGCGCAGCTGCACGCGGCGGACCTGCTCCTGCTCGGGACAGTCGACCACGAGCACCCGCGCGACGCGCTCGCGCAATCCACCGCGCTCGAGCAGCAGCGGCACGACCAGTACCCCGTAGGGTCCGCGGAGTCCCGTGAGCGCATCGTCGATCCGCGAGGCGATCAACGGGTGCAGCGCGTGCTCGAGTTCGTGGCGAAACGCAGCGTCGTCGAAGGCGCGCCGGCGCAATGCCGCCCGGTCGAGCTCGCCGTCATCGCGCAGGTATGCCGTCCCCAGCGCGCTGACGACTGCCCGGTGTCCTGCCTCGCCCTGCCGGCTGATCGCGTGCGCGATGTCGTCGGCATCGAGCACGTCGACGCCGCGGGCCGCGAACGCCGCGGCTGCCTCCGATTTTCCACTGCCGATGCCGCCGGTGAGCCCGACGAGGAACGACGTCACAGATACCAGCCCTTGATCAGCGTCGGTCCGAAGAACAGCGCGACGCCGCCGGCGATCGCCAGGTAAGGGCCGAAGGCGAGCGGAATGCTGTGATCGCGGCCCTTGAAGACGATCAGCGACAGTCCGATTGCGGCGCCCACGACCGATGACAGCAGGATGATCAGCGGCAGCATCTGCCAGCCGAGCCACGCGCCCAGCGCCGCGAGCAGCTTGAAGTCGCCGTATCCCATGCCTTCCTTGCCGCGAATGAGCCGGAACAGCCAATAGACGCTCCACAAGGCCAGGTAACCCGCGACCGCGCCGAGTACCGCTTCTTCGAGCGGCACGAACAACCTGAACCAGTTGGCGATGAGCCCGGCCCACAACAGCGGCAGCGTCAGGCTGTCTGGCAGGAGCTGCGTGTCGAAATCGATGAACGTCAGCGCAACGAGCATCCACAGGAACACGCAGGCGGCGGCCGCGCTGGGCGTGAGTCCGAAGCGCCAGACCGCGTAAGCGGCGAGGAGGCCGCCCAACGCTTCGACTATCGGATAGCGCGCCGAGATCGGGGCGCGGCACGCGCGGCACCGGCCTTTCTGCACGAGCCACGACACGAGCGGAACGTTCTCGAGCGCGCCGATGCGGTGGCCGCAGGCGGGACACGCCGAGCGGGGGACGGCGAGATTGTAGGTCGGCGGCTCCTCGACGGGTACCGGCTCGCCGCGGAGCTCCGCGCATTGCAGACGCCAGTCGCGCTCCATCATCTTCGGCAGACGATGGACGACCACGTTCAGGAAGCTGCCGACGCAGAGGCCGACGACGAGTGCGACTGCGACGACGAAGAGGGGGTTCGCCAGCATTCGGCGGCTTTCAGCAGCGGGCCGCGCCGCGCGGGCTCATGCGGCGCCTCCTGCACCGCATGAGGACTTCGCGCGGACGCCGGCGGTCAGATGACCGCGCCGAGCTTGAAGATCGGCAGGTACATCGCGACGACGAGACCGCCGACGAAGACGCCGAGGAAGCAGATCATCACCGGCTCCAGGAGGCTCGACAGCGCCGCAACGGCATCGTCGACCTCGCGCTCGTAAAAATCGGCGATCTTGCCCAGCATGTTGTCGAGCGAACCGGACTCCTCCCCGATCTGCGTCATCTGGATGACCATCGACGGAAACAGGTTGACCGCGCTCATCGCGTTCGTAAGGCTCGTGCCCGTGCTGACGTCGGTCTGGATGCGCTTGGTCGCCGCGACGTACATGAGATTGCCCGACGCGCCGCCGACGGCGTCGAGCGACTCGACCAGCGGGACGCCGGCGGCGAACATCGTCTGCAGCGTCCGCGTCCAGCGCGCGATCGTGGCCTTTTCCAGGATCGTGCCCACCACGGGGATCTTCAGCGAATACCGGTGGATCACGTAGCGGACCGCCTCGGAACGCTTGACCGCCAGCGAGATCCCGACGCCAGCGGCGATCAATACGAGGAATATGGCCCACCAATACGCGACGAAGAAATCGGAGACCGCGATCACCAGCAGCGTCAGGTAGGGCAGGTTGGCGCCGAAGCTCGCGAACACGCTCTTGAACGACGGGATCACGAACACCATGATGATCCACGTGACGATCAGCGCAACGACGAGCACGGTGATCGGGTAGAAAAGCGCCGACTTGATCTTGCTCTTGATGGCGAGGATCTTCTCCATGTAGATCGCGAGGCGCTCGAGGATCGCGTCGAGCATGCCCGCCGTCTCGCCCGCCTGCACGAGGTTGCAGTACAGCGCGTCGAAGTGCTTCGGATACTGGCGGAAGGCCTGCGACAGGCTCGAGCCCGTCTCGACCTGGTTCTTGATGTCCATCATCAGCCGCGAGAATTTCGCGTTGCTGTGGCCGCGCGCGATGATGTCGAATGACTGCAGCAGCGGCACGCCGGCGCGGAGCATCGTCGCGAGCTGCCGCGTGAAGAATGTGATGTCCTTCTGGCTGACCGAGCGCCCGCCGCGGAACGATTGGCGCTTGATCTTCGTGACGCGGATGCCCTGGCGGCGCAGCGTGGTCGTCGCAACGGTCTCCGAGATCGCGCGGAGTTCGCCGCGCGTCGGCTTCTTGTTGCGATCGGTACCTTCCCAAAGGAACGTCTGCTCCTTTGTCTTCATCTCGCGGGACGCTACGGTTGCGGTGGCCATGGCGATGTCCTCTTGCAGACCCGATTACTCGTTCGTGACAGCCTCGATTTCCTCGAGGGACGTGATGCCGTTCTTCACCTTGATCAGGCCCGACTGGCGCAGATTGCGCACACCTTCCCGCCGGGCCTGGTCCGCGATGTCCAGCGAATTGCCGTTGCGCATGATCAGCTGGCGCATCTCGTCGGACATCGGCATGACTTCGTAGATGCCGACGCGCCCCTTGTAGCCCGTTCCCTTGCAGTGATCGCAGCCGATCGGACCGAACGGCTGCCAGCTCCCGTCGAGTTCCTCCTGCTGGAACCCGGCGCGCAGCAGCGCCTCGGGCGGAATGTCCTCGGGGCGCCTGCACTGGGTGCAGAGCTTGCGCGCCAGCCTCTGCGCGGTGATGAGGTTTACCGACGACGCGATGTTGAACGGCGCGACGCCCATGTTCAGCATCCGCACGAGCGTCGACGGCGCATCGTTCGTGTGCAGCGTCGACAGCACGAGGTGGCCCGTCTGGGCCGCCTTGATCGCGATGTCGGCGGTTTCGAGATCGCGGATTTCGCCGACCATGATCACGTCCGGGTCCTGCCGCAGGAAGGCGCGCAACGCCGTGGCGAACGTGAGCCCGGCCTTTTCGTTGACGTTGACCTGGTTCACGCCGGCCAGCTGGATTTCGGCAGGATCTTCGGCCGTCGCGATGTTGACGCCCGGCTGGTTCAGGATCGACAGGCACGTGTAGAGCGAAACCGTCTTGCCGCTGCCGGTGGGGCCGGTCACGAGGATCATTCCGTACGGGCGGCCTATCGCATACAGCAACGCCTGCTGCTGGTCCGGATCGTAGCCGAGGATCTCGATGCCGAGCTTCACGCCCGACGAGTCGAGGATCCGCATGACGATCTTCTCGCCGAAGAGCGTCGGTAGCGTCGAGACGCGGAAGTCGATGGCCTTGGTCTTGGAGATGACCAGCTTCATCCGGCCGTCCTGCGGGACACGCTTTTCCGAGATGTCGAGCTTCGAGATGACCTTGATCCGCGACGCAACCTTGTCCTTGATCGCCAGCGGGGGCTGCGCGACCTCCATCAGGATGCCGTCGAGCCGGTAGCGGATCCGGTAATAACGCTCGTACGGTTCGAAGTGGATGTCCGACGCGCCGGCGGCGATGGCGTCGATCAGCACCTTCTGGAGGTACCGGACGACCGGTGCGTCCTCGACCTCGCTGTCCTCGTCCTGCGTGGCAGACGTCTGCCCGGACCCGTCCTCCAGCGTGACCTCGATGTCCTCGAGGGCCGCCATGTCCCTCAGCGAAGCGCCACTGGCCTCGACGAGCTTGACGATCGCCGCGGCGAGCTTGTCGTCCTCGACGACCACCGGTTCGACGACGAGATTGGTCTTGAAGCGGACTTCGTCGAGCGCCTGAAGATTGGCCGGGTCGGACGTCGCGACGTACAGGCGGTTTCCGCGCTTGTGCAGCGGCAGAACCCGACGCGACTGGGCGATCCGCCCGTCGAAGTAGTCCTTGCTGATCTGGTCGACGTCGAAGCTGGAGAGATCCAGCAGCGGGACGCCGAACGCCCGCGAAGCGAACACCGCCAGCTGCTGCGCCGACAGTCGCCTGCCGGACAGCACCTGCTCTACGAAGGGCACGCCAGACGCATGCGCCTGGATCTGGATGGCCTCGGCCTCGGCCTCGGACATCACGCCGTGCTGCGCAAGGGCGCGGGCGAGCCCGCTGATGTTTCGGGTGGCGGCGTGGGTGGCCATCGTCAGTTGGATAATTGTCGTGTTTTTGCCACGACCCACCGCATCGTTACGGCCGGCTCGCAGATTTGGCAGTCAGAAGGTGGTTTCAAGCAAACGTCATGCCGATCGTTGGAAGCCGTCGTGCCGGGGCGGGACGGGCACCGAAACCCTCGATTTAACCATGGGTTCGGCCGGGAATCGCATGCTGCGCCCTACCGTGACACGAGGCTATTCCATTTGCATAAAACGTGCCGTCACGATGATGCCCGCTCGACCTGGGTTTGTAAAGGCGCCGCATCGCGGCCCACCGGCGGCAGCAGGCGCACGACCTTGACCGCCCGATCCTGGGTTTGAATGATCTCCACGGCCTGCCCCTCCACCTTGAAGCTGACGCCGGCGTCGGGGATTTCGCCGAGGTGTCCGACAATCAGGCCGTTGAGCGTTTTGGGGCCGTCCAGGCCGAAATTGGTGCCCAGCCGCCGGTTGAGCGTCCGCAGCGGCGCCATGCCGTCGACGACGATGCTGCCGTCGGGCTCGCGCCGGAAGCTCTCCGAACCGCCGGGCGCCTGCGTGGTGAACTCGCCGATGATCTCCTCGATGATGTCCTCGATCGTGACGAGGCCCTGCAGTTCGCCGTATTCGTCGACGACGAGTCCCATCCGCTGCCGGTCGGCCTGGAACTGTTGCAGCTGCGTCAGGAGCGGCGTGCCGACCGGGATGAAGTACGGCGCCCGCAGCACGCTGCGGAGCCGCTCGATGTCGATCTCGTTGTTCTGCATCACCTGCAGGATGCTCTTGACCGCCAGGATGCCGACGAGGTTGTCGAGCGACCCTTCGCAGACGGGCAGGCGCGTGTGATACGACGTCGCGAGCTGCTGGCGAAGGAGCGCCGGCTTCTCGGCGAGGTCGAGCGCGTGGATCTGGCTGCGCGGCGTCATGACGTCGTCCACGCTGATCGCCTCGAGGTCCATCAGGTTCGCGAGCATCGTCTTGTGCTTGCCGCGAAAGTACTGCGCGCCTTCGAGCACCAGCGAACGCAGCTCTTCCTGTGAAAGCTGGGTGCTCGGCTGCAGCGACGGCTGAAACCGCAACAACTTCAGCAGAGCCCGTACGAACAGGTTGACGAACCAGATGATCGGCTTCAGCGCGCGCAACAGCGGGGCGAGGACGAAGCTGACGAGCGGTGCCAGCCGATCGGCGTGGGCGGCGCCGACCACCTTCGGCGTGATTTCCGAAAACACGAGCAGCGCAAACGAGATGGCCAGCGTGCCGAGCGCCAGCGCAAGCTCCCCTTCGCCGAAAAGGCGCTTTGCGATCACCGCCGTCAGCGTGGCCGCGGCGGCAGCCACGAGCGTATTGCCGAGCAGGATGACGCCGAGCAGCTTGTCGACCTGCCCGAGCAGCGTCAGGGAGAGCCGCGCGCCGCGCGCCCCGCGTTGTGCCTGGTGCTTGAGACGGTAACGGTTGGCGGCCATCATCGCCGTCTCGGCGATCGAGAAGAACGCGGACGTGATCAGCAGCACGACCAGCGCCAGCAACAGTGTTCCCAGGGAGATTTCGTCCAAGCGGTCGGGGAATGCGCGGGGAGTCAGGGTTGGCAATGGCGCCGGCGCGGGCCGGTCGGACGCGACCGGTCGCGGCAGCCGGGCAAGACGCCCGCGGAGCTTGCGTGCGATCCGGCGGAGCTTGCGTACGATCCGGCGGAGCTTGCGTACGAACCGGCGGAGCTCATCGGCGCAGGATCATTTCCACGACGAACTTGCTGCCGA
>JBDTNI010000004.1:0-15222 GCA_039933815.1 Betaproteobacteria bacterium | reverse complement strand
TCGACGAGCCGCTGCTCGAAGACCTGCAAGCCGCCTTTGCGCTTCCAGGCGGCCATCGACCGACGCAGCCGGTCGGCCTCGCCCGGCGTGAAACCGGCGGCGACGATCGCGAGCTGCATCACCTGCTCCTGGAAAATCGGAACGCCGAGCGTGCGCTCCAGCACGCCGCGCACCGCTTCGCTCGGATACGTGACAGGCTCGAGTCCCTGCCGCCGCTTGAGGTACGGATGCACCATGCCGCCCTGGATGGGACCCGGACGCACGATGGCGACCTCGATCACGAGGTCGTAATACGTACGGGGCTTGAGGCGCGGCAGCATCGACTGCTGTGCGCGCGATTCGATCTGGAATACGCCGATCGTATCGGCGCGCTGGATCATCGCGTAGACAGCGGGATCTTCGGCGGGAATGTCCTGCATCCGTAGCAGCGTGCCGCGGAGCGCGGACACCATCTCCAGCGCGCGCCGGATGGCCGACAGCATGCCGAGCGCGAGACAGTCGACCTTGAGCAGTCCCATCGCGTCGAGATCGTCCTTGTCCCACTGGATGACGGTGCGATCCTTCATCGCCGCGTTCTCGACGGGCACCATGCGCTCGAGCAGACCGCGTGCGATGACGAAACCGCCGACATGCTGCGACAGGTGGCGCGGAAAGCCGAGCAGGTGCCCCGCGAGCGTGATCACGCGCCGGATCACGGGGTTGACGGGATCGAATCCCGCCTCGCGAATCCGGTCGCGATGGATGGCGAGGCCGTCCCACCAGGCGAACACGCCGGCCAACCGGTCGAGTTGCGCGAGATCGAGCCCGAATGCGCGTCCGACGTCGCGCACTGCGCTTCGCGGCCGGTACGTGATCAGCGTTGCCGCGAGCGCTGCACGGTGCCGCCCGTATTTTTCGTACACGTACTGCATCACTTCCTCGCGCCGCTGATGCTCGAAGTCGACGTCGATGTCGGGCGGCTCGTTGCGTTCCCTGCTGATGAACCGTTCGAACAGCATCTGCATCCGCGATGGATCGACTTCGGTGATGAAGAGCGCGTAGCAGACAGCGGAATTGGCCGCCGAGCCTCGTCCCTGACACAGGATGTGGCGGGAACGCGCGAAGGCGACGATGTCCTGCACCGTCAGGAAATAAGGCTCGTAGCCGAGCTCCGCGATCAGCGCCAGTTCGTGCTCGATCAGCGCGCGGACGTTCGCGGGGGCCATCGCGCACCGAAAGGACGTGTCGCTGCGCAGCAACGCAGCGTCGTCGTCGGGTGCCGGATCGGCCGACGTGGCCGTGCCGCGCGCGCCATAGCGGCTCGCGAGTCCGCGTTCGACGAGCTTGCGCAGCCACGAACCGGCGGTTTCGCCGGCCGGCACGATCTCCTCGGGATACTCGTAGCGCAACTCGTCGAGCGAGAACCGGCAGCGTTGCACGACTGCCATCGTTTCGGCGAGCAGCGCGGGCGGATAGACACTGGCGAGCCGCGCGCGCGAGCGCAGGTGGCGTTCGCCGTTGGGGAATAGCGCCTCCCCGCATTCGGCGAGCGCCTGCCGGCGGCGAACGGCCGTCAGCGTGTCCTGCAGCGCGCGTCGCGCGCGCACGTGCATGTGGGCGTCGCCGGCCGCGACCAGTGGCAATCCCGTCGCCTTCGACCACGCGCTGCAGTGAGCGAGCCGTGCGCGATCGCCCGCCTGCGCGAGCAGCTCCACGGCGATCCAGCCCCGATCGGCGAAAACGTCCCGGACGAAACGTGCGTCGTTCATCCCGTCGCGGGCGTCGGCCGACCGCAGGTCGTGGCGGGGGATCCACAAGGCCAGGCACGACGACGCGATCCCGGTGACGTCGTCGCGCGTCAGCCGGTACGTGCCCTTGGTCGCATTGCGGCGTCCGCGCGTGATCAGTTGCGACAGGTCGCCGTAGCTGTCGCGATCGGTGGCGAGCAGCACGAGCTTCATGCCGTCGGCCAGCGTGAATTCGCTGCCGAGTATCAGCGGCAGCGACGCGCCCTTTGCGGCGAGATGCGCGCGCACCGCACCGGCGAGCGAGCATTCGTCGGTCAGCGCGAGGGCCACGTAACCCTGGCTTCCTGCGCGCTCGACCAGTTCCTCCGGATGCGATGCGCCGCGCAGGAACGAGAAGTTGGACAGGCAGTGAAGCTCGGCGTAGGCCGGCAGCAGATCGGGTGACGACATACCGCATGAATATACGGTAGTCGGCGCAGATTGGCCAGCCGGTCACAGGTCGCGATTCGTCGACGGTGCGGCGCCGGACGAGTGACGTAAGATCAACGCCCGACTCGCGCGTTTCGAGCGACCGCCGCCATCAAGCATGCCCCACGCCGACTTCGACCGTTTCTACCGCTACGCCGAACTGACCGAGGTGCTGCAGGGGTTTGCCCGCGAGCATCCGCAACTCGTCACGATCGAATCGATCGGACGCAGCCACGAAGGCCGGGATATCTGGGTGCTGACCGTGACGAATGCGGCGACGGGCGCGGCGGAGGACAAGCCGGCGTTCTGGGTCGACGGGAACATTCATTCGACCGAAGTCGCCGCGTCGGCCGCGTCGCTGTATTTCCTGCATACGCTCGTGCGCGGACACGGCCGGGACGCCGACATCACGCGCGCGCTCGACACCCGCGTGTTCTACCTGTGCCCCAGGATCAATCCGGACGGTGCCGAATGGGCGCTCGCCGACCACCCGCGCTGGGTCCGGTCCAGCACGCGCGCCTACCCGTTCGACGAGGAGGAAGTGGAAGGACTTTCCATCGAGGACATCGACGGCGACGGCCGCATCCTGCAGATGCGCATCGAGGATTCGAACGGCCTGTGGAAAGCGCATCCCGACGAGCCGCGCCTCATGGTGCGCCGTGATCCGATCGAGACGGGCGGCGCGTATTACCGCGTGCTTCCCGAGGGCCGCTACCACGGTTATGACGGACACACGCTGAAAATCAAGCGCCCGCGGCACGGACTCGATCTCAACCGCAACTTCCCGGCGAGCTGGCGCCAGGAATTCGAGCAGCAGGGCGCCGGCCCGTATCCGACGTCGGAGCCGGAGATCCGCGCGGTCGTCGATTTCATCGTTCGCCATCCGAACATTACCGGCGGCACGACGTTCCACACGTGGAGCGGTGTGCTGCTTCGCCCGTTCGAGCACCTGTCCGACGACGAGATGGATGCCGAAGACCTGTGGTTCTACCAGGCCGCCGGGCGCAAGGGCACCGAGCTGACCGGCTACCCGGCCATCAGCGTCTATCACGAGTTTCGTTATCACCCCAAGTCGGTGATCGGCGGCACGTTCGACTGGCTCTACGAGCATCTTGGCGCGTTCTCGTGGGTCGTCGAGATCTGGTCACCGATGCGCGAGGCCGGCATCACCGATTACAAGTTCATCGACTGGTTTCGCGATCATCCGATCGACGATGATCTCAAGCTGTTCCGCTGGAGCGAGGACGTGCTGGGCGGGGCCGCGCATCGGGCGTGGCAGACGTTCGATCATCCGGATCTCGGGCGGGTCGAGATCGGCGGCTGGGATCGCTTTCACGCGTTCGGCAATCCGCCGCTGTCGCTGCTCGAGCGCGAACTCGAGCGCTTTCCGCGCTGGCTTTTGTGGCAGGCGCTGTGCTCGCCGAAGCTCGAGCTCGTCCACGTGTCGGCGGCGGCCGTCGGCGCGGACGCGTGGAAGATCACGCTCGTCGTGCAGAACACCGGCTGGCTGCCGACGTACGTGTCGAAGCGCGCACTGGCGCGCAAGACCGTGCGCGGCGTGATGGTCGAGCTCGCGTTGCCCGACGGCGCGACGATCGTGTCGGGCAAGGCGCGCGACGACGTCGGCCAGCTCGAAGGCAAGGCCTACAAGCACACGGGCGTGTCGTTCTGGCCCGATTACCGCGTGACCGACGACCGCGTGAAGGTGGAGTGGGTGATCTGCGCCCACCCCGGGGCAACGATCGGCGTCACTGCGGCGCACGCGCGCGCGGGAACGCTGCGCACGCAGGTCACGCTCGCCAATTGACGTTGACAGGGTAACCAACGGCTGACTTGCCGATATATGCGAGGGTTCGATGATGCGACTGACACGGGTGATCGGGTGGCTGTGGCTTCTGGTTGGCGCGGCGCTGGGCGGCGGATGCGCGGGGACCGTGACGGGTCCCGACGCAGGACTCGGACGGCTCGAGCACTTCGTGATCATTTATGCCGAGAACCGCAGCTTCGACAATTTGTACGGCCTCTTTCCGGGCGCGAATGGCATCGCCAGCGCGACGCCGGCGCAGTACACGCAGGTCGATCGCGACGGCTCGCCGCTCGCGACGTTGCCGCCCGTGTGGAAGGGCAAGGAGCCCGACCCCGCGTTCCCGCGCAATCTGCCGAACCGTCCGTTCCGCATCGACGCCCCGCCGATCAACCTGCCGCTGTCCGTGCCGACGCGCGACCTGATCCACGAGTTCTACCGCAACCAGGAGCAGATCGACGGCGGCCGTAACGATCGCTACGTCGCCGCGTCGGATGCGGGCGCGCTGGCGATGGGCTACTACGACGGGTCGTCGTTGCCCATGTGGAATTGGGCGCGCGAGTACACGCTTGCCGACAACTTCTTCATGGGTGCGTTCGGCGGCTCGTATCTCAATCATCTGTGGCTGGTCTGCGCATGCACGCCGGTCGACGACCATGCGCCGCAGAATCTGCACGCGCAAGTCGACGAGCGCGGATGGCTGAAGACGCGCGCAACGTCGCCTTCGTCGGTGTTGACGGGTGCCGGTGAATTTCTCGGCGGCGGCGTGACGCCCGACGGTTTTTCGGTCAACACGACGCAGCCTCCGTACCAGCCGTCGCGCGTGCCGCCGGCGAAGGGTGGCGACGCGCGCTACGCAGATCCGGCGAAGCATTCGCTGCCGCCACAGACGCTGAAGACGATCGGCGATACGCTGTCGGCAAAGGGCGTGACGTGGGCGTGGTATGCCGGCGCATGGGATGACGCACTTCGCGACGGCATGCAGCCGCCAGACGCCGCGCGCAAGGTGCTCGCGACCCGCGCGGACGGCGCGCCGTATTTCGTCACCCATCACCATCCGTTCAACTATTTCGCGCGGTTCGCACCCGGTACCGCCGATCGCGAGCGGCACCTGAAGGACTACACGGAGATGGTCGCCGCCATCGAGCGCGGTGACCTGCCGCAGGTCGCGTTCTACAAGCCCACGGGCGTGCTCAACCAGCATCCGGGATACGCGGACATCCTTGCCGGCGACGAGCACGTCGCGAAACTCGTCGCGAGGATCCGGGCAAGTCCGCTGTGGGCGACGACGGCGATCATCGTGACCTACGACGAGAACGGCGGGTTCTGGGACCACGTTGCGCCACCCAAGGGCGACCGCTGGGGGCCGGGAACTCGGGTCCCCACGATCATCATCTCGCCCTTCGCGAAGCGCAACCACGTCGATCACACGTCGTACGACACGACGTCGATCCTGAAGCTGCTGACTCGTCGCTTCGGACTCGAGCCGCTGCCGGGCGTGCGGGAAGGCGCTGGCGACCTGACGGCGGCCTTCGACTTCCGCGGCTGAACCGCTGGAACCCGCGGCCCGCCTGACTCCGCACCGCGCGCCGCGCATTCCGGGCGTGGTATGGACGCTCGGCTTCGTCAGCCTGTTGATGGACGCGTCGAGCGAGCTCGTGCACGCGCTGCTTCCGCTCTACCTCGTGAGCGCGTTCGGCGCATCGGTGTTCGTCGTTGGCGTCATCGAAGGCATCGCCGAGGCCATCGCGCTGGTCGTCAAGGTGTTTTCCGGCTACCTGTCCGACGTGTTCCGGCGACGCAAGGCGCTGGTGCTGCTCGGGTACGGTCTCGCCGCGGTGTCCAAGCTGGCGTTTCCGCTGGCGCCGACCCTCGCGTGGCTGGTGGCCGCGCGTTTTGCCGACCGGTTCGGCAAGGGTGTGCGCGGTGCGCCGCGCGATGCGCTGATCGCCGACTTCGCGCCGGCGGCCGTGCGCGGCGCGGCGTTCGGCCTGCGCCAGGCGCTCGATTCGGTCGGAGCCATCGCCGGTCCCTTGCTCGCGCTGGCGGCGATGCTGCACTTCGGTGGCGACTTCCGCGCGGTGTTCTGGATCGCCGTGATTCCCGCGATGCTGTGCATGGTGCTGCTGGTCGCCGGCGTTCGCGAGCCGCGCGCAGCGCTCGAGGCCGGGCGTCCGGGTGCCCGCGTGTCGTGGCGCGATGCGCGCCGACTCGATCGCCGCTTCGTCGCCGTGGCGGCGATCGCGTTCGTGCTGACGCTCGCGAGGTTCTCGGAAGCCTTTCTCGTGCTGCGTGCGCAAGGCGCGGGGCTCGGGACGCTCGGCGCGCCGTGGGCGATGGTTGCGATGTCCGCTGTCTACGCGGCCGTGGCGTTTCCGGCGGGTCGCTGCGCGGATCGGGGTTACGCCCGCGCGCTGCTTCATGCCGGCCTCGCGGCGCTGATCGCGAGCCACTCGGTGCTGGCGCTGGCGACCGGGGTGCCGGCGGTGCTGATCGGCGCCGGCTTGTGGGGGCTGCACATGGCGCTGACGCAGGGCCTGCTGTCCGCGCTCGTGGCTGCCACTGCGCCGGCCGACCTTCGCGGTACCGCATTCGGCGTGTTCAACCTCGCGACGGGCGTCGCGCTGCTCGTCGCGAGCGCGCTGGCCGGATACCTGTGGCAGGCGTTCGGCCCGTCGACGACGTTCGCGGCCGGCGCGGCGTTCGCGCTGGTCGCGTGGGGCGCGCTCGTCGCCCAGCGTCGCCGCATTCCCCGCCTTGCCACGTCGGGTTGAGCACGCTTGCCCGCTCGCTTGTGGCCGGCGTAAGCTTTTGACGTCGGTCGCCGACCACTTCGAAACCGGTCGCGGCCCGCGTTTGTGCCCGACCTTCGACTCGCGCCAGGAAACCACGATGAACGACCACGCCGGTGTTGCCGCGGGACCTGTCGCCGTCGATGCGCCGCCGCGCCGGCAGGGGCTGTACCTGCGCCACGCGCTCGCCATCCGCGTCATGCACTGGATCAACGTCGTTGCGCTGACGCTGATGCTGATGAGCGGATTGCAGATCTTCAACTCGCATCCCGCGCTGTACTGGGGGCTGTCGTCCTATACCGGGCGACCGGCCTGGCTCGAGATCGGCGCGCACGAGGACGCGCAGGGCAATGCCGTCGGGTACACGCGCGTGTTCGGCCACGAGTTCAAGACGGGCGGCGTGCTCGGCACGTCGTCCGACGACGGGCAGATGTATGCGCAGGGATTTCCGGCGTGGATCACGGTGCCGAGCCACCAATGGCTGTCGATGGCGCGCGCATGGCACTTTTTCTTCGCGTGGGTATTCGTCATCAACGGCCTCTGCTATGTCGGCTACGCATTGTGGACACGGCATCTCGCCCGCGACCTCTGGCCGACGCACGCCGATCTGCGGGGCATCGGCCGTTCAATCGTCGATCACCTCAAGTTCCGTCACCCGACCGGGGAGGCGGCCAAGCGCTACAACGTGCTGCAGAAGTTCACGTATCTGGCGGTGATCTTCGTCCTGCTGCCGCTGATCATCCTGATGGGCTTCGGCATGTCGCCGCGGCTCGACGTGCTGTTCGGCGGTTGGGTCGACTGGTTCGGCGGACGTCAATCGGCGCGCTCGATTCATTTCATCGTCGCGTGGCTGCTCGTCGGATTCGTGCTGATCCACGTGTTCGAAGTGATCGTCACCGGGTTGTGGAACAACGTCCGCTCGATGATCACGGGGCGCTATCGCGTGCCGCAGCCCTCGGCACAGGATCGCGATGCGCCCACGTCGGCGCGTGCGCCGGAGCGCTCGCATGGCTGATGCCGTTCGGGTTGCCCGTCGCCGGTTTCTCGGGCGGTTCGCAGCGTCGCTCGGCGCACTGGGTGTCGTCGGCTGTGACAGCCTCTCCCGGAGCGAATGGTTTCCGAGGGTCCTCGACACCGCGGAGCAGTTGAACCGCCGCGTCGCCAAGGCAGTCACCGGCCGCAAGGCGCTGGCGCAGGAGTTCAGTGCGGCCGATCTGTCGCCGACCTTTCGCAGCAACGGCACGGCCGAGCCCGACAATCCGCGCTACGCGGCGCTGGCCGCCAACGGCTTCGACGGTTACGCGCTGGAGGTGGCGGGCCTGGTCGAGAAGCCGCGGTCGTTCTCGCTCGCCGAACTTCGCGCGCTGCCGAGCCGCACGCAGATCACGCGGCACGATTGCGTCGAAGGCTGGAGCGCCATCGGCAAGTGGCAGGGGGCCCGGTTGTCGGCGGTCCTCGACGCCGTGCAGCCGGCGGCGTCGGCGCGCTACGTCGTGTTCCGCTGCTTCGACCCGATGGACGACAACGGCGGCTCGCCGTATTACGAGAGCATCGACATGGACGATGCGTATCACGAGCAGACGCTGCTTGCATTCATGCTGAACGACAAACCGCTGCCGGTTGCGAACGGCGCGCCGATCCGTCTCCGTGTGGAACGTCAGCTCGGTTACAAGCATGCGAAATACGTGATGCGACTCGAGCTCGTCGAGAGCTTCGCCGGCATCGGCGAAGGGAAGGGTGGCTACTGGGAGGACCAGGGCTACCAGTGGTACGCGGGCATCTGAGACCCGCCGCAAGGCAGGCAGTAGCGGGCGGTCGCGTCGGGGCGGGGCGCCTAGGCGAATACGCCGTGCAGGAACCATTCGCCGTCGTCGGTTCCGTACCGGTGGTCGCGATAGATCCACACGATGCTGCCGTGCGGGTCTTCGGTGACGAAATAATCGCGTCGCTGATCGCGTCCGTCCCACCACCCTGACTCGATCCGCTCCGGGCCATCGCGCAGCACCCACGGCTTCGTCTCCAGAACGGTTCCCAGCGCCTGCGCTTCGTCCAGCAGCCACAGCGGCCGCGGCGGACCGGCGTCAGCCGCCTGCAGGCGCGGGAAGTCGCGCGGCGGCCGCGAAGGCTTTTTTTCGCGTCCGCGCGCTGCAGGCGAACGACCGGTCGACGCTTGGACCGTGGCGTATTCAGGGCGATGTTCCGGTTGAGCACCGAGCACGGCGACGGCATCGTCGCCCAGGCGCGATCGCAACCGCTCGACGAGCGGAACGAGCGCACTATCGGCACCGTCTTCGGGCAGCAGACCCAGGTTCCGGCCCGACAGCGGTGCGGTCTCGTCGCTGGTCAGCACGATCGCTTCCACCGCCGCGGGTAACGTGATGCGCGCCAGCCGCTCGCGCAGCACCGAATGCAGATGCGCGGGGGCGCGCGCGGGTGCGCCCAGCCGGAACGTTGCGATCGTCGGCGGCATCCCGCGGTCACGGACGTATCGCTCGTGGACGAGCGTCAGTGACAGGCACACGACGCCGAGTCCTCGCGACAGCAGCCAACCGGCGAGGTCGCCGACGAGTCGATTGACGCCGAATCCCAGCGCTTCGACACTGTCGACCGGCGCGGGCAGCGGCAGCCTGCGCTCGAACCGCGGCGACGGCTGGAACGGTGGCCGCGGATCGGGCGCATGGCCGAGGGCGCGGTCGAGTGTATCGACGATGCGCGGATCGAAGCGTCGGGCAAGCCCGGCGCGCGGCAGCGCGCGGGCGGCGGCGAGCGCCGCGACGCCGGCCGCCTTCAGCGTGGCGATCGTCTCCGCGTCGATGTCGAGCAGCGCGAGCGGCAGCGGCGCCAGAGCGGCTGCCAATGCGGCGGGATCGAGCACCGGCGGGCCACCGCCTGCGCGAGCCAGCAGCAAGGCCGCCGTCGGCGTGGGCGCCAGTGCGACCTGCGTGTCGTAGCCGCGGCATTGGACGCTGCGCACGAGCCGCGCGAGCAGCCGGGGCAGGCCTCCGAACAGCCGCACGCTGCCCTCGATCTCGGCCAGCACCGCATCGGGCTCTGCAACACTGACCTGGGGCGTGAAGGCAAGCAGCAGCGTCGCGACTTCGCGCAGTGCGTCGATTTCGGCGGCGCTGTCGCGGTCCTGCAGCGCGATATCGGGCGCGAGCGCCAGCGCGGCGGAAATCAGTTGATCGCGTCGGATGCCGGCGGCGCGTGCACGCGCATCGGCAGCGACGACGCGGGGATAATGACCGCCGCTGGCAATGACGAGCGGGGGCCGACGGTTCTCGTCGGCGACGCCGCGCACGAACACGTCGAGCGGAAGCGCAGGCAGTAGCACGCAGATCCAGAGCATCGGGCAGCACGTCCGTTGAGGTCGTCGCGTGGCGCGTTACGATCGAACCTAAACGGACCGTTCGCTATCCGGCAGGCGTCACGACCACCGAATCCGCCGAGCGCTGCGCAGGCCCGTGGTTGACCACTTCGATGTTGTTGCCATCGGGATCGTGGACGAACGCTGCGTAGTAACCGGGATGGTAATGGCGTTCGCCCGGTGCGCCGTGATTGCGCCCGCCCGCCGCCAGTGCAGCGGTGTGGAAGCGCTGCACCGTGGCGCGATCCGGTGCCTGGAAGGCGATGTGGATATGCGACAGCGCGCTGTCGTTTCCCGCTTCGCTGACGTACAACTCGTCGACGACGAAATAGTCGTCGCCCTCTCCGGTGAGGTCGCGTCCCAGCGATTGCAGCACCGCGCGATAGAAACGCCTGCTCGCGGCAAGGTCGGTAACCACGAGATGCACGTGGTCGAGCAGGCGGCCTAAATGGAAATTCACGAGGCTTTTCTCCGAAAGGGGCGCAGTGGGTGGCGGTGCTGCACGGCAGAAGTGGAAGTTCGCTGTGACACCGGCAGACCGTCTGGTAGCGGATAAAGCGGCGCGCCGGGCGCGCGCGCGAGATCCAGCAGGATCGGTTGCGCGAGTTCTGCGCCGCGCCGCTTCAGCACCCGCACCGCGAGCTTGGCGTCCAGGGGAGACAGCGATAGACGCAGCGGCGCCGCGACGGCGCTCGCGCGCTGGCCGGGTCTTCTCCACAGCACACCCCACGTGCGGCCCTCGCGCGCCGCCACCTGCAACCGGCGCAGCACGCGGTCTTCGTGCGAGGCCATCCATCCGAACGCCGCGCCGCAATCGGGTGCGCGCAGCGCCTGCTCGTATGCCCACAGCGCGTCGGCAGGCGAGCAGCCCCTGACGACGACCAGCCCGGCGAGGTCGAGTCCGGCGGCTGCCAGCGCCGGCGCGAACGGCCGGTGCGGCGGCGCGATCCAGACGATGCGCCGGCCCTCGGCCTGCAGGCGGACGAGCGCCGGCAGTGTCAGTCGCAACTCACCAATGCCTTCGCGCTCCAGCATGAATTCCGTCAATGCGCCGCGTGGCCATCCTCCGCCGGGGAGCACGGCATCGAGCTCGGCGAAACCCGAGGCGATGCTGGCGGGCTCGGGTGCGCATTCGCCGCCGCGCCAGATGGCGGGATGGGAGAGCAGTTGAGCGAGCGCCGGGTTCATGTCGCGTGCGACGTCATTTCCAGTGTCGTGCGAAAACCGGGGCGACGTCCGGATGGCTGTCGATCCGGCGCAGCGTCTCGTGGAAGGCCGGACGCTGCTGCTCGAGATGGGGACGTGCGCCCGACCATTTCGACACGACGGCGGCGAGCAGCGCGAGTGCGGCCGGAGGATCGCCCGCGAGGCAAGGCGTGCCCGAGAAGAGATCGGCGAAAAGCTCCCAATGACGGTGCAGCCGCGCGCGTGTTCCCGCGCGGATTCGCTGCTGCACGGCTTCGTCGCCGTCGGCATCGGCGCACCATCGCTCCGGGTAGTCGATGATGCTGATCGCCGAATAGCAATTGGCCGCGATGTACACGAGTCCCCGGATCGCCTGCGCACGATCCGACGGCGAATCCGGCAACAGCCGGCTGTCCGGATGCACGGTCCCGAGATGGATCAGGATCGCCGCGCTCTCCGAAAGCGCGCTGCCGTCATCGAGCACCAGCGTAGGAATCTGCCCGAGCGGATTGACCGCGAGCAAAGCGTCGTAGTCATCGTTTTGCGCCCACGACGCCGTTTCGACGGGGCGAAACGGCTGGCGGGCAATCGTCAGTGCGACCTCGATGGCCGCCGACCCCGATCCTGCCTTTCCGTACAACGTATACATGCGATGCCTCGGTGGATCGTCTAGACGGGTTTCGACAGCGACGCCATCCGGCGCTTCGCTTCGTCGATGGAAACATCCTCGATATGCGTCGCGATCGACCACACGTGGCCGAACGGATCGTCCAGCGTTCCGACACGGTCGCCATAGAACTGATCGGCGACGGGACGTCGCGACGTCGCCCCCGCCGTGATGGCGCGCGCGAACGTCGTGTCGACGTCTTCAACATAGAGCATCAGGCTGGCGCCCGCGCCGCCGAGCGTCTCCGGTCCCACGAATCCGTCGGCGGGATTCTCATCGGCGAGCATGACGTGCGAGTCCCCGATACGGATTTCCGCATGAACGATCTTGTCGCCGGCTTCGAAGCGCATCAGCTCCTCGGCGCCGAACGCCTCGCGGTAGTACTCAAGCGCCTTTTTTGCATCGCGCACCATCAGGTAGGGCGTGACACTCTGATAGCCGAGGGGGATGGCAGAAACCATGGCATCTCCTGAACGTTGAAGGTCTGCAGCCGGCAGGCCGGGCCCGTCACCAATGACCGCTTCGCAGCAGTCCGACCCCGACGCCTTCGATCGCCAGCGACCTCTTGCGGGGGTCGACGACAATGGGGTCGAATGCGCTGTTTTCAGGCGACAGCACGATGTCGCGGCCTTTGCGCCTGAAGCGCTTCACCGTCACCTCGTCGCCAGCCGTACCGCCGAGACGCACCACGACGATCTGTCCGTTGCGCGCTTCCTGCGTGCGATGGACGACGAGCAAATCGCCGTCGAGGATCCCCGCGTCCTGCATGCTCTTGCCGTTCACACGCAGCAGATAGTCGGCCCGCGGTGAAAAAAGCGCCGCGTCGATCCGGTAATGCCGTTCGATGTTCTCGGCCGCCAGTATCGGATTGCCCGCAGCCACCCTGCCAACGAGGGGCAGCGTTCCCTGCACTGGAATACCGGGCATGTCCTTCAGCCGCAAGCCGCGCGACGCGCCGGGCAGCATTTCGATCGCACCCTTGCGTGCAAGCGCCTGCAGATGATCTTCAGCGGAACTGGGCGTCGAGAATCCGAGACCGATGGCGATCTCGGCGCGCGTCGGCGGCATGCCGCTGGTTTCGATGAAGGCGCGGATCCAGTCGAGGATCTGCCGCTGTCGCGCGGTCAGCGGCGCGGGTTCCGGCAGGCCCTCGACAGCGACTCCGCCGGCTCGATTCGACGGCGATCGGGCGCTCATGACAATACCGTATAAATATGCGGTAATTGAATTATAGCGCGTTGCAATCCTTCGTCAAGCAGGCGCGCATACCGGTAAATGTTGCGCTCGTCGTCGTAAAACATATGTCTTCTTCAAAGGTCGTGCGGCGTTGCACGAACTCTTCACCTCGCGGTCAGTCAACCCGGAACTACCCGATCATCACCGAGTGGTCGACGACAAGGTCCACCGGCACGAGCGGCTAACCTTGCGCCGGAATCGCCCCACACCGGGCGCGGAAGTCCACAAAACCTTGTTAGTTCAAAAACCGTCCTCCGGGCCGATGCCTGCCAGCCGCGAGGTGCTCGCCGCCGGCAGGGCTTTGGTGTCGATGCGGCGTAGCCGGCACTCGCCCAACGAGGCTCCGGGGAGCGTGGAACAGCAAAAAAGCCATCGAGGGTCATTGGACGAATCGGGGGCGCTCCCGTAAAAAATTTCGAGGATTGTCCACGCGGACACCTTGACGTCCCGTCGTTCAGGGCGTTTCATCGCAACGGGGCACCGCCCGCTTCTACCCTACTCATGGAGCACTGACATGGCCAGAAAAGCTGCAGCTGCACCGGATGGAATCCAGGCTGCGCGCAAGCGCCCGGCGCGCAAGCGCACGTCACCGCGGAGCACGTCGGGGAAGACCGCGTCGACGCAATCGCCGGCCGCGAGCGCGATGCCTTCGATGCAGCCGTTCGGCGACATGACGAAGATGGCGCGGATGATGACACCCGAGCAGGCGATGGAGCTCTACAGGACGAATGCGGCGCTGGCGCTCAATGTGATCAATACCGCCATCGAGGGCACTGCGCGGATGCGCAAGAAGCAATTCGACGGCGAGGAAGAGGTCCGCGAGTTCCAGAAGCGCCATGTGAAGTCGGCGGCGGCGGCGCGCGATCCACAGAGCCTGATTGTCGCCGGGCAGAGTGCTGCGCAGGAGGCGATGGAGAAATCGATGCACTACTGGGGCGAGATGTTCGACCTCATCGTTGAAATGCAAAAGCGATTATTCACGCTGATGGAAGAGCAGATGGAGGGCGTGCCTGGCGTCAAGGAAACGAAGGCTGCGATGGCGATGCTGCCCGACATGAGCCAGATGCAGAAGGTCGTGGCGGCCATGCAGGGTGTGGTGACGTCGGGCGGATCGACGTTCGAGTCGATGCAGCGTGTCATGGGCGACTTCGCCAAGATGGCACAGGTCCGTCGCTGACGGAGTGCGGGAGCCGTACCTCGCATTGCCGGTGTGATCGGCAGCGCGACTCTTAAGGGGAACCGATGCGAATCCTGGTGTGCGCCCTGCTCGTGTTGTCAGTGTGGGGTTGCGTGCCGATCGGCGTGCGCGTCCAGAATCTGTATGCGGCACACACCGCGATCGGCGCGTCGGTTGAAATCCACCGGTCTCAGCCGGCCGAATTCGACTTTCCCCTTTCGGCGGCCCCTTCACCTCGGTAAGCCGGGCGGCGGTTCGCGCCGGCGGTGAGCAGACTGGTGCCCGGGGCCGGAATCGAACCGGCATGACCTTGCGGTCGAGGGATTTTAAGTCCCTTGTGTCTACCTGTTTCACCACCCGGGCAAGTGGGCGAATTGTAACGGCGGCTTGCCGAAGCGGCGCCGGCCGCAGTGGTACACTCAAAAATTATTCCGGGGTCGTGGAATTTCACGTCGCGATCCTCTGTTAGCGCGATCGCATCGTCGGACGAGGCCGTTCATTCGGGACGTCCGTCCGATCCCATCTTTCATTTCTCCTGGAGGCAACTGATGAGCACGTTCATGAAGTCAAGGCAGGCGTCGAAATGGTCAGCGATCTCGCTCGCGATGGCCATCGGGCTCGCGTCCGGCGTAGCAGCGGCGGGCATGATGGATGTCAAGCTGTCGGGCGACCAGGAAGTTCCCGCGGTCAAAAGTGCAGGCGCTGGCAGTGGCTCGATCACCGTCGGCGATGACGGCAGCGTCAGTGGCAGCGTCACCGCCACCGGTTTCACGCCCACGGCCGCCCACATTCACATGGG
>JBDTNI010000003.1:0-15453 GCA_039933815.1 Betaproteobacteria bacterium | reverse complement strand
CATTCCGCGGCGAGCCAGGTGTCGTTGAAGTCGAGCCAGCGGATCATCGCGCCGAGGTTGAACGCCGCCTGCACCGGATCGAGCTGGTACGGGGTACCCGGCACCTTGGCGCCGTTCGGCACGACGGTGCCCGCAACGATCGGACCGAGCAGCTTCGTGCACGCCGGATACGACAGCGCCTCGAACCCGCAGCCCAGCGTGTCGAGCAGGCAGTAGTGCGCCGTCTCGTAGGCCTCGCGGCTTTCGATTGCGTACGCCATCACGTAATCGGCGATGTCGACCAGCACCGTGTCGGGATTGGGACGAACGTTGGAGATGGCTGCGGACATGGCTACCTTCGCTGGTCGATCGGCACGTACGGGCGGTTGTCGGGCCCCGTGTAGTTCGCGGAAGGTCGGATGATCTTGCCGTCCTCGCGCTGCTCGATCACGTGCGCCGCCCAACCCGCCGTCCTGGCGATGACGAACAGCGGCGTGAACATCCGGGTAGGCACGCCGAGCAGGTGGAAGCTGACCGCCGAGAACCAGTCCAGGTTGGGAAACATCTTCTTCGCGTCGTCCATCACGCGCTCGAGCCGCTCGGCGATGTCGAACATCTTCGTGTCGCCCGCGGCGACTGACAGCTCGCGCGCCACGCGCTTGATCACGTCGTTGCGAGGATCGCCCGACGTGTAGACCGGGTGCCCGAAACCCATGATCACCTCGCGTGCTTCGACGCGGCGCCGGATGTCCTGTTCGGCGTCGTCCGGCGTTGCATAGCGCCGCTGCACCTCGAACGACACTTCGTTGGCGCCGCCGTGTTTCGGACCGCGCAGCGCGCCGATCGCGCCCGTGATCGCCGAGTACACGTCCGCGCCCGTGCCGGCGATCACGCGCGCTGCGAACGTCGACGCGTTGAACTCGTGCTCGGCGTACAAGTTGAGCGACGTGTGCATCGCCCGCACCCATGCCGCCGGCGGCGTCGTGCCGTGCAGCAGGTGCAGGAAGTGGCCGCCGATGGACGCGTCGTCGGTTTCAACGTCTATCCGCGTGCCGGTGCGGCTGTAGTGGTGCCAGTAGAGCAGCATCGAACCCAGCGCCGCGATCAGCCGGTCGGCAATCGCCCGCGCGCCGTCCGCCGCGTGCGCGTTCGCCTCGGGAAACAGGCTGCCGAGCATCGATACGCCCGTGCGCATCACGTCCATCGGGTGCGCCGACGACGGAATCTGCTCGAGGACCGCGCGCAATGGGGCAGGGAGGCCGCGCATCGAAGCCAGCTTGCGATTGTAGGCGGCGAGATGGTCGCGATTCGGCAGCGCACCGTGGATCAGCAGGTACGCGATCTCCTCGTATTCGGCCACCGCCGCCATATCGAGAATGTCGTAGCCGCGGTAGTGCAGATCGTTGCCGGTGCGTCCGACCGTGCAGATCGCCGTGTTGCCGGCGGTCACGCCCGACAGCGCGACCGACTTCTTGGGTTTTCCCGCCGGGGCGGACGTTTCGAGCGTCATCGTGCGGTTGTCGTCAGGGTTTGCGGCTCGCGAAGAGCTCGTCGAGCTTCTGCTCGAAAGCGTGGTAGCCGAGAAAGTCGTAGAGATCGTCGCGCGTCTGCATGGTATCGACAACATCTCTCTGCGTGCCGTCGCGGCGGAGCGTGCGGTAGACGTTCAGCGCGGCCTGATTCATCGCGCGGAATGCCGACAGCGGGTACAGCGCGATCGCCACGCCCGCGCCGGCAATCTCGTCGACGGTGAACAGAGGCGTCTGTCCGAACTCGGTGAGGTTGGCGAGGAGGGGGACGCCGACGGCGTCGGCGAACTGACGATACATGGGCAGTTCGGTGATCGCTTCGGGGAAGATCATGTCGGCGCCGGCGTCGACGAAGGCGCGCGCGCGTTCGATCGCCGCGTCGAGCCCTTCGACGGCGAGCGCGTCGGTGCGCGCCATGATGACAAAAGCGTCGTCGGTCCGCGCGTCCGCCGCCGCCTTGATGCGGTCCACCATCTCCTGCTGCGAGACGAGTTCCTTGCCTGGCCGATGTCCGCAGCGCTTGGCGCCGACCTGGTCCTCGATGTGCATGGCGCCGGCGCCGGACTTGATCAGCGACTTGACCGTGCGCGCGATGTTGAACGCCGACGCGCCGAACCCGGTATCCGCGTCCACGAGAAGCGGCAGCGCGCAGACGTCGGTGATGCGCCGCACGTCGGTCAGCACGTCATCGAGGTTGCTGATTCCGAGATCGGGCAGCCCCAGCGAACCCGCGGCGACACCGCCGCCGGACAGGTAAATCGCCTTGAATCCGCTGCGCTCCGCGAGTATCGCGTGGTAGGCGCAGATCGCACCCGGTACCTGCAGCGGTCGTTCCGCGGCGACCGCTGCGCGGAATCTCTCGCCGGCGCTCGCCGTCATGCGGTGAACCGGCGCACGACAACCGCTGACGACAACTCGACGCGAGCCATCGGCGCGTTCAACCGATCAGCGCGGCCACGCCGGCGCGCTCCTCTTCGAGCTCCTTGAGCGTCGCGTCCATCCGTCCGCGCGAGAAAGCATCGATGTCGAGGCCCTCGACGCGCGTGTAGTCGCCGTTGCGTGTCGTCACCGGGACCCCGTACATCACGTCCTTCGGAATGCCGTAGCTCCCATCGGACGGAATACCCATCGTGACCCAGCGACCGTCGCTGCCGAGCATCCAGTCGCGGACGTGGTCGATGGCGGCGTTGGCCGCCGAGGCCGCCGACGACAGGCCGCGCGCCTCGATGATGGCGGCACCCCGCTTGCCGACCGTGGGCAGGAACGTCATCCGGTTCCAGTCCTCGTCGCCGATCAGATCCTTCAGCGACTGGCCGTCGGCGGTTGCGAACCGATAGTCCGGATACATCGTAGGCGAATGGTTGCCCCAGACGATCAATTTCTCGATCGAACCGACCGGCTTGCCACTTTTCGCGGCGAGCTGCGACAGTGCGCGATTGTGGTCGAGGCGCAGCATCGCGGTGAAGTTGCGTGCCGGCAGCGACGGCGCGGACTTCATCGCGATGTACGCGTTGGTATTTGCCGGATTGCCGACGACGAGCACGCGGATATCGCGCGATGCGGCGCGATCCAGAGCCTTCCCCTGCTCGATGAATATCTTGGCGTTCTCGAGCAGAAGATCCTTGCGCTCCATGCCGGGCCCGCGCGGGCGCGCGCCGACAAGCATCGCGATATCGGCATCCTTGAACGCGACGCCGGCAACCGCCGTGCCCTGCATGCCGACGAGCAGCGGGAATGCGCAGTCCTCGAGTTCCATCATCACGCCGCGCAATGCCGCCTGCGCCTTGTCGAGCGGCAGCTCGAGGAGCTGCAGGATCACCGGCCGGTCGCGGCCGAGCATGTCGCCGGCGGCGATCCTGAACAGCAGGCTGTAACCGATCTGGCCGGCAGCGCCGGTGACGGCGACACGGACGGGTGCTTTCATTGCGGGCTCCTGGTGCGGAAGAGAGGCAACGACGCGTCGACGGCGAGGTCCCGCCGCGGAAGCTAACGCGGGGTGGCGTTGCAGAATGTTAGGCGCGAGTGCATTCACTGTCAATGTCCTATATCTGATATAAGATACAAGAGTGCGAGCACAGTCCCCCAGACAGCAGTCCCCCACGTTCCAGCCGCTGTACGTGCAGACCAGGACGTTGCTCGAGCGCGCGCTGGAGGCCGGGGAATGGGCGCCGGGCGCGGCAATTCCGTCCGAGACGACGCTCGCCGCGCGCTTTGGCGTTTCGCAAGGGACGATGCGCAAGGCCATTGGCGCGCTCGCTGCCGACAACCTGCTCGTCCGTCGTCAGGGAAAGGGCACGTTCGTCGCGACGCACACCGAGGAGCGCGCGTCGAACTTCCGCTTCCTGCGCATTCGTCGCAACGACGGGCGTTCGGAATATCCGGCGAGTCGCGTGCTCGACCTGCGACGCGCGAGGGTGTCCGCGGAGCCGGCGCGTCTGCTGGCCCTGCGCGCCGGGGACCCGGTCTTCGTCGTGCGCCGCATTCTCGAATACTCGGGCCATCCCGCCGTGCTGGACGACATCACGCTTCCCGCGGTACTGTTCCCCGGGCTGACGCGCGCGCGCTTCGCGCAGTACCCGGGTTCGATGTATGGGTTTTTCGAAACCGCCTTCGGCGTTCGCATGCTGCGCGCCGAGGAGCGCCTGCACGCCGTGGGCGCCGACGCCGCGAGTGCGGGCCTTCTCGCCGTGCCGCCTGGCACGCCGCTTCTCGCCGTCGACCGCGTGTCGTTCACGTACGGCGACCGGCCCGTGGAATTACGTCGCGGCCTTTGCACGACGCGCCACGAACATTACTGGAACACGCTGACCTGACGGCCTGCGCCGGTTTCGCGGGACCCGGAACGCGACAGCGACGTTCGCCGCCGCGCCCGCATCGAATTCGACGTCGGCTATAATTTGATGCTGTGCAAAAACCACTGAAATGCTGCGCCGCTGCGGAATGCCCGCGCTTTTCGGTGGTTAGGCCAGCCGTCCCCAATCGAGGATCCCATGGCAGTCGCTGACCGCCCCGTCGTCAGGCCGCGACCGGTTTACCTCAACCTGATCGCCATCCGCCAGCCGGTGCCGGCGATCGTGTCGATCATGCATCGGATCACCGGTGCGCTGCTGTTCCTAGCAGGCATTCCGCTGCTGCTCTGGTTGATACAGCGCCTGCTCGCGTCGCCGGAGGCGTACGAGGCAGCGTCGCGAACGCTCGCAGCGCCGCTCGGCAAGGTGGCAGTGTTCGGTGTGGTGTGGGGTTACCTCTTCCACCTGCTGGCCGGCATTCGTCACCTGACACTCGATCTGCGCGCGGGTCTGACGCTAGCATCCGCGCGCAGCTCGGCGGCCGCGGTGCTCGTGCTTTCGCTGCTTCTTGCCGCCGTTGTGGCGGTGCGCCTGTGGTGATGCCCGCTGACCGACAGCCCGTCGGCGCGCACTACGGGGTGCGCGACTGGCTCGCCCAGCGCGTGACATCGCTGGTGATGCTCGCGTACACGCTTCTCGTCCTCGGCATCGTGCTGTGGAATGGCGGTCTCGACCATGCGAGCTGGCGGGCGCTTTTCGCCAGCGGCCCGTTCCGGATCGCGACGTTTCTGTTCATGACCGCGTTGTTGCTGCACGCGTGGGTCGGTGTGCGCAATATCCTGATGGACTATGTGAAACCGCTGAGCGTGCGGCTCGCGCTGCAGATCGTCACTCTCTGCGCGCTCGTGGCTTATGCCGGCTGGACCTTGCAGATCCTGTGGGGGCACGCGTGAGTCCTTCCGGTCCAATTGCCCGTGGAGCCGCCGCGTGAAGCTTCCGGCGCGGCGTTTCGACGCGGTGATCGTCGGCGCCGGCGGCGCCGGCCTGCGCGCGTCGCTTCAGCTCGCCGAGGCGGGTCTCAGCGTGGCTGTGCTGTCCAAGGTCTTTCCGACGCGCTCGCACACGGTGGCCGCGCAGGGGGGTATCGGCGCGTCGCTCGGCAACATGTCGGAGGACAACTGGCTTTGGCATATGTACGACACGATCAAGGGATCCGACTGGCTCGGCGACCAGGATGCGATCGAGTACATGTGCAGGATGGCGCCCGACGTCGTCTATGAGCTCGAACATTTCGGCATGCCTTTCGATCGCAACCCGGACGGCACGATCTACCAGCGACCGTTCGGCGGGCATTCGATGAATTTCGGCGAGAAATCGGTTCGCCGCGCGTGCGCGTCGGCTGATCGCACGGGCCATTCGATGCTGCACACGCTTTATCAGCGCAACGTGCGCGCGCGGACGCAATTCTTCGTTGAATGGATGGCGCTCGATCTCATCCGCGACCCCGACGGCGACGTCGTCGGGGTCACGGCGCTGGAGATGGAAACCGGCGAGGTGATGGCGCTCGAGGGCAAGGTCACGATCCTCGCGACCGGCGGCGCGGGGCGGATCTTCGCGGCGTCGACGAATGCATTCATCAATACCGGCGACGGGCTCGGCATGGCCGCGCGGGCCGGCGTGCCGCTGGAGGACCTCGAGTTCTGGCAATTCCACCCGACCGGCGTGGCAGGCGCCGGCGTCCTGATTACCGAAGGTGTCCGCGGCGAGGGCGGCATCCTGCTGAATTCGAATGGCGAGCGGTTCATGGAGCGCTACGCGCCCAATTTGAAGGACCTCGCGTCGCGTGACATCGTCAGCCGGTCGATGGATCAGGAGATCAAGGAAGGGCGGGGCTGCGGTCCGCACAAGGATTACGTGCTTCTGAAGCTCGACCACCTCGGCCCGGAAGTGATCACCAAGCGGCTGCCGTCGATCCGCGAGATCGCGATCAAGTTCGCGAATGTCGATCCCGTGAAGGAGCCGATCCCGGTCGTCCCCACGATTCACTACATGATGGGCGGTGTGCCGACGAACATCCACGGCCAGGTCGTCGCGCCGAGCGGCGGGGACCCGAACGCCGTGATCGAGGGCCTGTACGCGGTCGGCGAGTGCGCATGCGTGTCCGTCCACGGCGCCAACCGCCTCGGCACCAACTCGTTGCTCGACCTGCTCGTGTTCGGTCGCGCCGCCGGCAATTTCATTGTCGAGCGCAAGGTTCCCGAAACCCTGCACAAGCCGCTCCCCGCGGACGCGGGCGACCTGTCGATGGCGCGGCTGGCGCGCCTCGATTCCGCGGCGTCTGGCGAGCGCGTCGCCGAGGTCGGCCACGACGTGCGCCGTGCGATGCAGCTGCACTGCGGCGTGTTTCGCAACCAGGCATTGCTGTCCGAGGGTGTCGCGAAGGTCATGGCGCTCGAGCAGCGCGCGCAGATGACGGCGATAAGCGACCGCAGCCGCGTGTTCAACACGGCGCGTGTCGAGGCGCTCGAACTCGACAACCTGATCGAGGTCGCGAAGGCAACCATCGTGTCCGCCGAAGCGCGCCAGGAGTCGCGCGGCGCGCAGGCCCGCAGCGACTATCCGAATCGCGACGACGCCAACTGGCTCAAGCACACGCTGTGGTACCGCGACGGCAACCGGCTCGAGTACAAGCCGGTGAACATGAAGCCGCTGACCGTCGATCCCTTCCCACCGAAAGCGCGCGTCTACTAGCCGATGAAATTCCGCATCTACCGCTACGACCCCGAGCGCGACGACAAGCCGCGGCTGCAGGAATACGACGTCGCGCTCGATCCGCACGACCGGATGCTCCTCGACGCGCTGATCCGGCTCAAGGCGCTCGACGACACGCTTTCGTTCCGGCGCAGCTGCCGCGAGGGCGTCTGCGGCTCCGACGCGATGAACATCAACGGCAAGAACGGCCTCGCGTGCATCACGAACCTGAAGACGCTGAAGGAGCCCGTCGAGCTGCGGCCGCTGCCCGGCTTGCCGGTGATCCGTGACCTGATCGTCGACATGAGCCAGTTCTTCAAGCAATACCACTCGGTGAAGCCGTATCTCGTCAACGACACTCCGCCGCCCGAGCGCGAGCGGCTGCAGTCGCCGGCCGAGCGCGAGGAACTCGACGGCCTTTACGAATGCATCCTCTGTGCATGCTGCTCGACGGCGTGCCCGTCGTTCTGGTGGAACCCGGACAAGTTCGTGGGTCCGGCCGGGCTTTTGCAGGCCTATCGCTTCATTGCCGACAGCCGCGACCTCGACCTCAACGCGAGGCTCGACAATCTCGAGGATCCGTACCGGCTGTTTCGCTGCCACACGATCATGAACTGCGTCGACGTGTGTCCGAAGAACCTCAATCCGACGCTGGCGATCGGCAAGATCAAGGATCTGCTGGTGAAGCGAACCGTGTAATGCGATCGGCCTGTCGCGCGGCATTTGTGCCGGATCCGGGCCGCCCGCGACCTGCTGGCTGCGGGTGTGGCCGGAGCCGCCCCCATCGATGAACGCCGGCTCCGCCGGATCCGCTGGCGGTGCCGGCGCGGCCTGCTCGAAAACGACCTCGTGCTCGCGCGGTTTCTCGACGCGAACGCCACGTCGCTCACCGAGGATGACGTCGCAAGCCTCGACGCGTTGCTGGACCTCGACGACAACGCGCTGTGGGAAGTCATCTGCGGCAGGTCAGAGCCGCAGCCCGCGCACGCCGGATTCGTCCTTCGACTGCAGGGCGGCCCCGCGCTGCCGGCCCTGTGCACGCCGTCAATGGATGAGGCGCGTGATGCGGTCGGCAACGAGGATGATCGTTCATGACGCGTCGTCGCCGCGGCGCGTGACCGATGAAATCGGCTGCAAACGCCCCACGTGCTGACCGTGTTCCGGTTTCGCCCATGAACCGCTTGCCCATGAAGGACGCTCGATGACCGACCGCACCGCGACGCTCAATTTCTCCGATGGCGCTCCGTCCGTCACGTTCCCGGTGCTGTCGGGAACCGTCGGACCCGACGTGATCGACATCCGTACGCTGTACGCGAAGACGGGCACGTTCACCTACGACCCCGGCTTCATGTCGACGGCTGCGTGCCAGTCGGCGATCACGTACATCGACGGCGACAAGGGCGAACTGCGGTACCGCGGCTATCCGATCGAGGAGATCGCCGTCGGCTGCGACTATCTGGAGACCTGCTACCTGCTGCTCTACGGCGAGTTGCCGAACCAGGCTCAGAAGCATGATTTCGTCAGCCGGGTGACGAACCATACGATGGTCAACGAGCAGATGCAGTTCTTCATGCGCGGCTTCCGGCGCGATGCGCATCCGATGGCCGTACTGACCGGTCTCGTCGGCGGCATGAGTGCGTTCTATCCCGATTCCATCAACCTGAACGACGCGCATCAGCGCGACATCTCGGCGATCCGCCTGATCGCCAAGATGCCCACGCTGATCTCGATGGCCTACAAGTACTCGTCGGGCCAGCCGTACGTGTATCCACGCAACGAGCTGTCGTACACGGCGAACTTCATGCGGATGATGTTCGCGACGCCGTGCGCCGACTACGTCGTCAATGACGTCCTCGTCCGCGCACTCGATCGCATCTTCATCCTGCACGCCGATCACGAGCAGAATGCATCGACGTCGACGGTGCGGCTGTGCGCGTCGTCGGGTACGAACCCGTTCGCCGCGATCGCCGCCGGCGTGGCGTGCCTGTGGGGACCGGCGCATGGCGGCGCGAACGAGGCCGCGCTCAACATGCTTTACGACATCGAGGCGCAGGGGGGGATGGCGAAGATCGGCGAGTTCATCGCCAAGGTCAAGGACAAGAACTCGAACGTGCGGCTGATGGGCTTCGGCCATCGCGTCTACAAGAACTACGACCCGCGCGCGAAGCTGATGCGCGAGACGTGCTACGAGGTGCTCGGCGTGCTGGGGCTCGGCGACGACCCGCTGTTCAAGCTCGCGATGGGACTCGAGAAGATCGCGCTCGAAGACGACTATTTCGTGCAGCGGAAGCTGTATCCGAACGTCGATTTCTATTCCGGGATCGTGCAGAAGGCGATCGGCATCCCCGTCCAGCTGTTCACCGCCATCTTCGCGCTGGCGAGAACGGCTGGATGGATCGCGCAGCTCAACGAAATGGTGTCCGATCCCGAGTACAAGATCGGGCGGCCGCGGCAGCTCTTCACCGGCGCGACGGTTCGCAGCGTCCGGCCGCTCGCGCAGCGCTGACCGGCCGCCGGACGTGCGGCGCCCTTCACACAGTCATTGAGGCATCGATCATGGGCGGCATGAAAGAGCTGGAGTCGACAAGCACGCTGTTCGGCAGCAACGCGCCGTTCATCGAGGAACTGTACGAATCGTACCTCGGCGACCCGGAAACGGTCACGCCCGAGTGGCGGAGCTATTTCGACGAGCTGAAGGGGGACGCGCCCGATGTCCCGCACGGCGCCATCATCGAATCGTTCCGCGAGCTCGCGCGAAACCGACGCGTGGCGGGCGCGATGGTCGACGAGACGACGATGCACAAGCAGGTGCTCGTGCTGCGCCTGATCAGCAAGTTCCGCACGCTCGGGATGCTGCACGCGGACCTCGATCCGCTGCGTCGGCAGGAGCCGCGCTACATTCCCGATCTCGACCTGTGCACGTACGGTTTCACCGACGCCGATCTCGATACGTTGTTCGACGTCGGCTCGTTCAAGGCCGGTCCGTCGCGCATGCGCCTTCGCGATTTGATCGATGCGCTGAAGGAAACGTACACGCGGACGTTCGGCGCCGAATACATGTACATCTCCGACACGCCGACCAAGCGGTTCGTGCAGGAGCGGCTCGAGCCCGCGCGGTCGCGGCCCAATTACAGTGCCGACGAGCGCAAGCACATCCTCGAGCGGCTGACGGCGGCCGAGACGCTCGAGCGCTACCTGCACACGAAATACGTCGGTCAGAAGCGATTCTCGGGCGAGGGCGGCGACTCGATGATCCCGATGCTCGACCTGCTGATCCAGCGGGCGGGCACGGAGGGTGTCGGCGAAATCGTCCTCGGCATGGCGCACCGCGGCCGGCTGAACGTGCTCGTCAACACGCTGGGCAAGATGCCGAGCGACCTTTTTTCCGAGTTCGAGGGCAAGGCGCCGCAGGACCTCCCGGCGGGCGACGTCAAGTACCACCAGGGCTTCTCGTCGGACATTTCGACGCCCGGCGGTCCGGTGCACGTGACGCTGGCATTCAATCCGTCGCACCTCGAGATCGTCGATCCCGTCGTCGAGGGCAGCGTGCGCGCGCGCCAGCACCGCCGGCACGATGCGCGCGGCGACCAGGTGCTGCCGGTACTGATCCACGGCGACGCCGCGATCGCCGGCCAGGGCGTGCTGCAGGAATGCCTGAACATGGCGCAGACGCGCGGCTACTACACGGGCGGGACGATCCACATCGTCGTCAACAACCAGATCGGCTTCACGACGTCGGACCCGCGCGACGTGCGTGGCACGCTGTACTGCACCGACGTCGCGAAGATGGTCGAGGCGCCGATCTTCCACGTCAACGGCGACGACCCCGAGGCATGCCTGCTCGCGACCGAGATCGCGCTCGATTACCGGCAAATCTTCCACAAGGACGTGTTCATCGACCTCGTATGCTTCCGGCGTCTCGGCCACAACGAGGCGGACGAGCCGATGATCACCCAGCCGCTGATGTACAAGAAGATCAACCAGCACCCCGGCACGCGGAAGCTGTACGCCGACCGGCTGGTCGCCGACGGTGTCATCGGTGCCGACGACGCCGATGCGATGGTCGCGACGTATCGTGCGGCGATGGACAAGGGTTACCACACGAACACGACCGTGCTGTCCAATTACAAGCCGCCGTTCATCGTCGACTGGCAACCGTACAAGGACCGGCATTGGACCGACGCCGCCGACACGACGGTACCGATGAAGCGGCTGAAGGAACTGGGCGTCGCGGCGACGACGGTTCCGGCCGACTTCAAGCTCCATCCGCGCGTCGAGAAAATGATGGCCGATCGCCGCGCGATGGTCGACGGCACGCTGCCGCTCGACTGGGGCATGGGCGAGATCCTCGCGTATGCGTCGCTGCTCGACCAGAACTACGGCGTGCGCCTCTCCGGCGAAGACGTCGGGCGCGGAACGTTCTCGCACCGGCACGCGGTGCTGCACGATCAGAATCGCGAGAAGTGGGATTCGGGCACCTGGGTGCCGCTGCAGCACGTCCGCGACGGGCAGCCCGATTGCGAGATCATCGACTCGGTGCTGACCGAGAACGCGGTGCTCGGATTCGAATACGGCTACACGACGTCGGAGCCGAACCAGCTCGTGATCTGGGAGGCGCAGTTCGGCGATTTTGCAAACGGCGCGCAGGTTGTCATCGACCAGTTCATCAGTGCCGGCGAGGTCAAATGGGGCCGGATCTGCGACCTCGTGCTGTTCCTGCCTCACGGGTACGAGGGACAGGGTCCCGAACACTCGTCCGCCCGGCCCGAGCGCTATCTGCAGCTGTGCGCCCAGCACAACATGCAGGTCGTCGTCCCGACGACGCCGGCGCAGATCTTCCACTTGCTCCGGCGCCAGATGATCCGCTACTTCCGCAAGCCGCTGATCGTCATCACGCCGAAGAGCCTGCTGCGGCACAAGGAAGCGGTGTCGACGCTCGAGGCATTCGCCGACGGCCACTTCCGCAATGTGTTCGGCGAGGTCGACGCACTCGACGCGAAGAAGGTTCGTCGCGTCGTCGTATGTTCAGGCAAGGTGTACTACGAGCTGCTCGCGTACCGGCGCCAGGCGGGGATCGGCGATGTCGCGATCATCCGTCTCGAGCAGCAGTACCCGTTTCCGCACGCCGATTACAAGCGCGAGATCGCCAAGTACCCGAGGGCCAAGGAAGTCGTCTGGTGCCAGGAGGAGCCGCAGAACCAGGGCGCGTGGTACCGGCTCAATTTCTATCTGCGCTCGGACATCGACGACAAGAAGATGCTGTTCTACGCCGGTCGCCCGGTGTCGGCGTCGCCGGCGGTCGGTTACGCAGCGAAGCATCAGGCCGAGCAGAAACAGCTGGTCGAGGAGGCGTTCGCCGACAAGCTCAAGTCGGGTGAAATGGTGCTCGCCCGGTGAGCGCGCTGTCGGCCCGCCCCGCTATCGTTCAGGATCCCGCACGTCCGTTGGAGAAAGTCGCGCGATGAAAATCGAGGTGAAGGTCCCGCAGCTGCCGGAGTCGGTCGCCGAGGCGACGCTCGTCAGCTGGCACAAGAAAGCCGGCGATGCGGTCAAGCGCGACGAGAACCTGATCGACGTCGAGACCGACAAGGTCGTGCTTGAACTTCCGGCACCGGGCGACGGCGTGCTCGCCGAGATCGTGCGGCCCGACGGCTCGACGGTCGCGTCGAACGACATCATCGCCATCATCGAGACCGGCGGCAAGGCGTCCGCCGCGACGCCGGCCAAATCGGACGAAGCGCCCGCCAAAGCGTCGGCGAACACGGCACCTTCGGCGGTGAAATCGACGCATGCCGCGCCCGTCGGCGATGGCGCGGCGGCCCTGCCGGCTGCGCGGAAGCTCATGGCCGAGCGGGACATCGACCCCACGACGGTGACCGGAACCGGTCGCGGCGGCCGCATCACGAAGGGCGATGTCCCCATGCCCGCGCCGGCGTCGCAAGGCCAGGATTCGCCGGCGCCTGCCGCCAAGTCGCCGTCACCCGCGCCGCCGCAGGGCATTGCCGGCTCGCGTCCCGAGCAACGCGTTCCGATGTCGCGCCTGCGTGCGCGCATCGCCGAGCGTCTCGTCCAGTCGCAGTCGACCGCCGCGATCCTCACGACGTTCAACGAAGTGAACATGCAGCCGGTCATCGACCTGCGCAACCGCTACAAGGACCGTTTCGAGAAGGAACACGGCGTGAAGCTCGGCTTCATGGGCTTCTTCGTCAAGGCGGTCGTGCACGCGCTGAAGAAATATCCGCTCGTGAACGCGTCGATCGACGGCAGCGACATCGTCTATCACGGGTACTACGACATCGGCATCGCCGTCGGAAGTCCCCGCGGGCTCGTCGTGCCGATCATCCGTGACGCTGACCAGCTGTCGATCGCCGACATCGAAAAGACCATCGCCGATTTCGGCAAGCGCTCGATGGAAGGCAAGCTCACCGTCGAAGAATTGACGGGCGGGACCTACACGATCAGCAATGGCGGTGTTTTCGGCTCGATGTTGTCGACGCCCATCATCAACCCGCCGCAGTCCGCGATCCTCGGTGTGCACGCGACACGCGAGCGGCCCGTCGTGGAGAACGGTCAGGTCGTCGTGCGCCCGATCAACTACGTTGCGCAGTCGTACGACCATCGGATCATCGACGGGCGCGAGGCCGTACTGTCCCTCGTCTCCATCAAGGAGGCGCTGGAGGATCCGGCGCGCCTCCTGCTCGACCTGTAATGGACGCGAAGGACTTCGACGTCGTCGTCATCGGTGGCGGGCCCGGCGGCTACATTGCGGCGATTCGCGCGGCGCAACTCGGCTTCGCCACCGCGTGCATCGACGACGCGACCCGCGCCGGCGGCAGGCCGGCGCTCGGCGGGACCTGCACCAACGTCGGCTGCATTCCGTCGAAGGCGCTGCTGCAGTCGTCGGAACATTTCGCGCACGCCGGTCATGCGTTCGCCGATCACGGCATTCGCGTCGAGGGTCTGTCGATCGACGTCGCGAAGATGCAGGCAAGAAAGGACAAGGTCGTCGCGCAGAACAACGACGGCATCCTGTACCTGTTCAAGAAGAACAAGGTCACGTTTTTCCATGGGCGGGGCGCGTTCACGGGTCGTGCCGGCGACCGCTGGACGATCGACGTGCGGGGCCCGGGTGCGGCAACGCTTTCCGCCCGGCACGTCGTGGTGGCAACCGGCTCGACGCCCCGCGCGCTTCCGGGCGCGCCGTTCGACAACGAACGGATCCTGGACAACGCCGGCGCGCTGGCGATGACTGCCGTTCCCAGGCGTCTCGGCGTGATCGGCGCCGGCGTCGTCGGATTGGAGCTGGGCAGCGTTTGGCGTCGGCTCGGCGCCGACGTGACGGTGCTGGAAGCGCTGCCGACATTTCTCGGCGCCGCCGACGAGGCAGTGGCGAACGAAGCGCTCAAGCAGTTCAAACGGCAGGGATTGGCGATCAGCCTCGGTGTCAGGATCGGCGCCGTCCGGGCCGCCGAGGACGGGGTCACCGTCGAATATGCCGACGCCGCGTCCGTCGCTCAGCGAGCGACATTCGACCGACTGATCGTTTCGATCGGACGTGCGCCGTTGACGGCAGGCCTCGGCGCGGACGTGGTCGGGCTGACGCTCGACGAACGCGGCTTTGTCGCCGTCGACGACGCGTGCAGGACGAACCTCGAGAACGTATGGGCGATCGGCGACGTCGTCCGCGGCCCGATGCTCGCGCACAAGGCGGAGGACGAAGGCGTCGCCGTCGCGGAACGCATCGCAGGCCAGCAGGGGCACGTCGACTTCAACACTGTCCCGTGGGTGATCTACACGTCGCCGGAGATCGCGTGGGTCGGCCGGAACGAGCGGCAACTCAAGGCGGCCGGCGTCGCGTACCGGGCAGGCTCGTTCCCGTTCGCGGCAAACGGTCGAGCGCGCGCGCTCGGCGACACTACCGGCTTCGTCAAGATCCTCGCGGACGCCGCGAGTGACCGCGTGCTCGGCATGCATGTCATCGGACCGCAGGCGAGCGAGCTCATCTCGGAGGGCGTCGTCGCGATGGAATTCGGCGCGTCGAGCGAGGACATCGCGCGCATCTGCCACGCGCATCCGACCCTGTCGGAGGCAACTCGCGAGGCCGCGTTAGCCGTCGACGGCCGCACGCTGAATTTCTGAGCCCTGATCGATGAGGTCCGGTTACGACGGGATTCCGGCCGACGCATGACCGCGGCCGATTTTCCGGGCCAGATCACCCGCCGCCATGGCGGGCTCATCGAGCACCTGGAACCGCTGCTCGACGCGCGTCAGTCGACGCTCGACCATGCGCAGATGGCGGCGCTCGAGAGGCTGCAGCTGCTCGCCGACGATTTGGCGGCCTTCGAGGCCGCGCGACAATCGGCGCTGCGCCGGTTGTTCGCCGCGCCGGACGTTCCTCGCGGTGT
>JBDTNI010000002.1:0-15647 GCA_039933815.1 Betaproteobacteria bacterium | reverse complement strand
CGGGTCTCGCCGGCTGCATGTCGCAACCGATGATGTCGGGACCGATGATGGCGCAACCGATGAAGGCCGATCCGCGGGGCTACGTCGCCGGTACTGCCGGCTGCGATCCGAAGAACTGCGGGTATGTGACTGACATGTGGGGCAACCCCACGAACAACGTCGTGCGCAGCGGCACGTACAACGGCGCGCTCGGCCTCGCCGGCAACCTGTGCTGGAGGACGTTCTCGTGGACGCCGGCGATGGCCATCGCGCAATGCGACCCCGATCTCGTCCCGAAGCCCGCCGCGGCGCCTGCCCCGCCCGCCGCCGCACCCGTAGCGCCCGCCCCGGCACCTGCACCCGCCCCGGCGCCCGCACCCGCGGCGCCCGCCGTGCAGAAGATCACGCTGGCGTCGAAGGCACTGTTCGACTTCGACAAGGCGGTCCTGAAGCCCGAAGGCAAGGCGGCGATCGACAGCGAGATCATCTCCAAGCTGTCGAGCGTCCAGAAGCTCGAGCTCGTGCTGGTCACCGGGCACACGGATCGCATCGGTTCGCAGCAGTACAACCAGCGGCTGTCCGAGCGCCGTGCCGACGCGGTTCGCGACTACCTCGTAAGCCGTGGCGTGCCCCGCGACCGGATCGAAACACTGGGCATGGGCAAGACGCAGCCGGTCCCGGGCGTTGTCTGCGACCAGAAGGCCCTGAAGGCGCTGATCGCCTGTCTGGCGCCGAACCGCCGCGTCGAAGTCGAGGTCAAGGGCGAAGGTGTGATGCGCCGCTGATCGCGACCGACCGCGCGACAAAGCCCCGCAGCAGCTTGCGGGGCTTTTTTTCGCCGTAAGCGTCACGCCGCTGTCCCGTGACAGCTGCACCGTTCGGATAAACTGCGCCATGCTCAGCCCGACCACTGTCGACCTGCGCATCGATGCGCGCTGGATGGTCCCGGTGGTGCCGTCGGGCGTATTGACGGATCACGCGCTCATCGTCGACGACGGGGCCATCGTCGCCGTCGTCGCCATTGCGGACGCCGGACGGGACTACGCCGCCCGCGTCCACGTCCGGTTGCCCGATCACATCCTGATCCCGGGCCTCGTCAATGCCCACACCCACGCCGCGATGACGCTGCTCCGGGGCGTTGCAGATGATGTCGCGTTGAAACCCTGGCTCGAGAACGAGATCTGGCCGCGCGAGGCGAGGTTCGTCGCGCCCGAGTTCGTCTACGAGGGCACGCTGATCGGCGCCGCCGAGATGCTGCAGGGCGGCATCACGTGCTGCAACGATATGTACTTCTTCCCCGAAGCCGCGGCGCATGCGTACGAGCAATCCGGCATGCGCGCAATGCTCGGCATGCCGATCCTCGATTTTCCCACGCCGTATGCGGCCGACGCAGACGCCTATATTGCGCGCGGCCTTGCGGCGCGCGACGCCTTCATGCGTGCGCCCCGGCTGTCGTTCTCGCTCGCGCCGCACGCGCCGTACACTGTGAGCGACGAGACATGGCGCACGGTCGTGATGTACGCGCGCCAGCTCGATCTGCCGATCCAGACGCACGTGGCCGAGACACGTTCCGAGGTGGACGAAGCACGCAAGGCCACGCACGAGAGTCCGCTCGCGCGGCTGGACCGGCTGGGCGCGACCGGTCCCGCGTTCATCGCCGTGCACGCCGTCCATCTCGAACCCGCCGACATCGATCGGCTCGCGCTCCAGGGCTGCCACGTCGTGCACTGCCCGGGCTCGAACATGAAGCTTGCATGCGGTATCGCGCCGGTGCCGGGGCTTCTCGCGCGCGGCGTGAACGTGGCCCTGGGCACCGACGGCGCGGCGTCGAACAATCGCCTCGACATCTTCGGCGAGATGCGGCTCGCCAGCCTTCTCGCGAAAGTGTCCACCGGCGACGCGGCCGCCGTTCCGGCCGCCACTGCGTTGCGCATGGCGACGATCAACGGCGCCCTCGCGCTCGGACTCGATGCGCGCATCGGCTCGCTTCAGCCCGGCAAGCAGGCCGACGCAGCTGCCGTGCGCATTGCCGACGTGGACGTGCTGCCGATGTTCGACCCTGTCTCGCATCTCGTCAATGCGGTGGGACGCGAGCACGTCAGCGACGTCTGGGTCGCCGGCAAACGGGTAGTCGAAAGCGGATGCCTGACGACGCTCGACCGCGCCGCGTTGACGAGTCGCGCGCAAGCATGGCAGCAACGAATCGCCTGACGGTACCCTGCGACATGATCGATACTCTTAACGACCCTGCTGCCGATCCGCCGCACATCGCGCCGGGTCAATCCGGCAACGCCGATCCCGCCGAACTGGCGAAGTTCTCGGCGCTTGCGCATCGATGGTGGGATCCGCAGAGCGAGTTCAAGCCGCTGCACGATATCAATCCACTTCGCCTTCGATGGATCGACGAGCTGGCAGCCGGTTTGTCCGGCAGGCGCGTGGCGGACATCGGCTGTGGCGGCGGCATCCTCGCCGAGTCGATGGCACAACGCGGTGCGCGGGTGACCGGCGCTGACCTGTCGTCGAAGGCGATTGCAGTCGCGAAGCTCCATCAGTTCGAGTCTGGATCGAACGTCGAGTACCGGCACGAAGGCGCCGAATCGCTCGCGCGCGAAATGCCCTGCGCTTTCGATGTGGTCGCCTGCCTTGAGTTGCTCGAGCACGTCCCCGAGCCTGCGTCCACGATCGCGGCCTGCGCGACGCTGGCCAAACCCGGCGGGCTCGTCGTCTTCTCGACGCTCAACCGCAACGCGAAATCGTACGTGCAGGCGATCATCGGCGCCGAATACCTGCTGCGCCTGCTGCCGCGAGGCACGCACGACTGGTCGCGCTTCCTGCGTCCGTCGGAGCTCGCGGCCCACGCCCGTCGCGTCGACCTGCGACTCGAGCGCATGATCGGCATGACGTACAACCCGCTGACGCGAACCTACCGCCTGATCGATGACACGTCGGTGAATTACATGGCGGGGTTTCGCCGTGGCGAGCCTGATGGTCGCTGACGCGGGCCGTCCGATGCCGCACCCGCTCGATGTGCGCGCTGTGCTGTTCGATCTGGACGGAACGCTGGCGGATAGCGCGGGCGATCTCGCCGGCGCCGTGAATCGGATCCGGCGCGAGCGTGGCCTGACCGACGTCGATGTCGCATCGCTGCGGCCTTTCGCGTCGAGCGGTGCGCGCGGGTTGCTCGGTGCCGGCATGGGTGTCGTCCCGGGCGACGCCGAGTTTCCAGAGCTGCGTGACTTGTTTCTCCGCTACTACGAACAGGGGCTCGCGCAGACGACCGCGCTGTTCGACGGCATTGCGCCGCTGCTCGACGCACTGGAATCGCGCCGGTTGCGCTGGGGCATCGTCACCAACAAGGCGACACGCTATACCGGTCCTGTCGCCGCCGCGCTGGGGCTCGACAGGCGCGCCGATGTGATCGTCTGCGGGGATACGACCGCGCACGCGAAGCCGCATCCCGCACCGCTGCTGCACGCCGCCGGCGTCATCGGCGTCGCACCGGCGCAGTGCGCCTACGTCGGCGACGACCTTCGCGACGTGCTTGCGGGCAACGCGGCGGGCATGCCGACGATCGTGGCCGAGTACGGATACCTCGGTGAGCAGGGTTGCGCCGACGACTGGCCCGCCGTCGGCTGGATCGATTCGCCGATGGCGCTGTTGAGCTGGCTGCCTGTATGAGCCGCGTCGATTTGCCCGACGGCGCCTAGCCCGCGCACGCTGCGTTTGCAAGCCAGATCTCCCGCGTCACGCCGTTGCGCGCCCCGATCATCCGCACGCCCTGATTCGCGACCAGCGGTTTCACGACCGCTGTCGTGATGTCGTCCGGCACGCCAAGCGCGATGCCGTTGGCCTGCACCAGGATATCGCCGGCGTGCAGACCGAGCATTGCCGCGAAGCCGTCACTGGTGCGCACGACCAGGCCGCCCTGAATCGGTTCGAGCATCGCTTGCCAGGGCGTGGCTCCGCGTGCCATGCCGCTGAGGAGTTCGGCATTCAGTCGCACGAGCGTGCCACCGTAGCCGGCGGGCGGACCACAGGTGGCGATGCGCGGAGGCGACACGGGGACTTTCGGCGTGGCGGCAGCCGGCGCGCTGTCCTGCGGCTTCGCCGGCGCGACCGCGGCGCGGAGCACGTAACGGTGTTCACCCGCGGCGTCGCGCACGACCACGGCGTCGCGTTCGATCGATACGACCGTTACGCCGTTGACGATCTCGGCGCCCTGCGCCACGAGTTTCGAGCCGCCCGACAACCGGAACAGCGCATGGCCGCGTTCGCCCGGTTCGGCGATGATGCCGACGAGGCGCGCGTCGGCTCCGAGCGTTGCACCGGCGGCCACCGCCGGTCCCGCGGTGTCGGCGCCTGCATCGCCGAACAGGCGGGCTGCGACAATCGCCTGCACCGCCCCCTCGGGCGCTCGCGGCGCGACGACGATCGGCGCGGGCGCCGCGAACTGCCAGCCCCAATATGCGACGACGGCCGCGAGCGCGGCGCCCGCGACGAGCGTGGCCAGTCCTGCGAGCAACCGCATCGCTATAATCGACGCTCCTCCGGTCGGCGATCCCGCATGAATCCGCTGCTGCGGCTGTTGCAGCCCTATCCGTTCGAACGGCTGCGCGCGTTGTACGACGGGGTCATCCCCGATCCCGGCAAGTCCGCGCTCAACGTATCCATCGGCGAGCCAAAACACGCGACACCCGCGCTGATTCTCGACGCGCTCGCACGCGGTGCGGCTGCCGGTCTCGCCAATTATCCCACGACGATCGGCAGCGACGCGCTGCGCGACGCGATTGCCGCATGGCTCGTTCGACGGCATGCGCTTACTGCGCTTGATGCGGGCACCGAAGTGCTGCCGGTACTCGGAAGCCGCGAAGCGCTCTTTGCCTTCGGGCAGGCCGTCATCGACGGCAGCCGCCCCGATGCAACGGTCGTCGTGCCCAATCCTTTCTATCAGATCTACGAGGGCGCAGCGCTGCTTGGGGGCGCGCAGCCGTATTGCGTCAACGCCGACGACGAGAACGGATTCGCGCACCGCTT
This sequence comes from Betaproteobacteria bacterium, assembly GCA_039933815.1. Taxonomy (GTDB): domain Bacteria; phylum Pseudomonadota; class Gammaproteobacteria; order Burkholderiales; family Casimicrobiaceae; genus VBCG01. Next base: position 10,634 of record JBDTNI010000002.1, on the reverse strand, counting down.
CGACGACGTTCCCGATACGGTGTGGGCGCGCACGCAGCTTCTCTACGTGTGCTCGCCGGACAACCCCACGGGCCGGGTCTTGTCGCTCGACGATTGGCGGGCGCTGTTCGACCGGTCGGACCGGTTCGGCTTCGTCATCGCGTCCGACGAGTGCTATTCGGAGATCTATTGCGACGAGTCGCGTCCGCCGCTCGGCGCGCTGGCCGCCGCGCAGGCGCTGGGTCGCGCCGGCTTTCCGCGGCTCGTCGTCTTCGGAAGCCTGTCGAAGCGCTCGAACGCACCGGGTCTTCGATCCGGATTTGCGGCAGGCGACCGCGCGCTGATCAGCGCCTTTCTGCGCTACCGGACGTATCACGGGTCTGCGATGTCCGGCGCCGTCGCGGCGGCGAGCATTGCGGCGTGGAACGACGAGGCCCACGTGGTGACGAACCGCGCCGAGTACGCGGCGAAGTTCAGCCTGCTTGCCCCCGCGCTATCCCGCGCGCTGCCCTGCGAGATGCCGGACGCGGCGTTCTACCTGTGGGCGCGAACGCCGGGCGACGACGCGTCATTCGCCCGGCGGCTCTATGCGCAGGAACATGTCACGGCGCTGCCCGGCAGCTTTCTCGCGCGGACGGCCCACGGCGTCAACCCTGGCACCGGACGCATCCGCATCGCGCTGGTACCGCCGCTCGCCGAGTGTGCCGAGGCGGTCGATCGCATCATCGCGTGCGCTCAGCGCGGGTAAGGCCCTGCCGTGTTCCGTCGCGCTTCGACGCGCTTCGTCCCGCAGCGAAGCGCCCTGTCGACACGCGCCGCGGCCCGCCTCTCCCGTGCCTAGAATGCGGGACATGACCTTGCCACGCCCCGCGCCCGCGCTTGCCGCCGGATTCCGCTGCAACCCGGCCACCGTGCTCCTCATTGCCGCGATCAACACGGGCATCGCGCTCGTGCTGTGGATCGACGACATGCGTCCGTTCTGGCATCCGCTCCTGACCGTGCAGGTCTACGGATTCTCGATTGCGTACTGCGTGAACGTCGCGCGACCCTGGGACCACGAACGTCCGTTGCGGCGCCTGGCGCTGGCCGCGGGTATCGGGTCGCTGATCGGCGTTGTGCTCGTCGTGCTGGTGAAGGGTTATTCGATCGCGTACGTGCGCGCGCAGCTGCCGTTCTTCGGCTACAACGTCTTCGCGGCATTCGGCAACGGCCTGCTGATCAGCCTCATCTTCTACGTCAAGCGACGCGAGGCGCGTGCCGCGATGGCGCTGCACAAGGCTGAAGCGGATCGCCACCTGCTGTCGAAACAGGCGATCGAGGCAGAGCTCAAATTGCTGCAGGCGCAGGTCGAACCGCATTTCCTGTTCAACACGCTGGCGTCGGTGCAATACCTGACCGAGACCGATCCGCGGCAGGCGAACGTGCTGCTCGGCCACCTGATCGGTTACCTGCGCGCGGCACTGCCGCAGCTTCGCGCGCGCTCGTCGACGCTCGGCCGCGAGATCGCGCTCGCCGAGGCCTACCTGAACATCCTGACGATGCGGATCGGCCCGCGACTGACGTTCTCCATCGACGTGCCGGCTCCGTTGCGGAATCATCCGTTTCCGCCAAATCTGCTGATTTCTCTTGTCGAGAACGCGATCAAGCACGGTGTGGAACCCTCCGCCGATGGCGGTAGCGTCCGTGTCGCCGCCGCGCACACGGACGAGTCGATCGTCGTCACCGTGACGGACACGGGTCGCGGCATGGCGCCCGGCAGCCGTTCCGACGGGTCGGGTGTCGGGCTCGCCAATGTCCGCGAGCGACTCGCCGCGCTCTACGGTTCCCGCGGACGCTTCACTCTCGAGCCGGCAGGTCCGCGCGGGATGCGGGCGACACTGTCGCTGCCGTACGAGGCCGCGGTCGCCTGATGCCGACCGCACTGATTGCCGACGACGAGCCGCTGATGCGCGCGCAACTCAAGGCGCGGCTCGTCGAGGCGTGGCCCGAACTCGAGATTCTCGCAGAGGCCGAGAACGGCGAGCGTGCGCTGGCGCTCGCCGACGAGCTGTGCCCGGAAATCGTGTTTCTGGACATCCGCATGCCGCTCGTTTCCGGCATCGACGTCGCGCAGCGCCTCGCCGGTCGCGCGCACGTGGTGTTCGTCACCGCCTACGACGAATACGCGGTGGCCGCGTTCGATGAAGGCGCGATCGACTACCTGCTGAAGCCGGTGAACGCCGAGCGCATCGCCAAGGTCGTGCAACGGCTGAAGGCGCGCCTCGCGACGCCGCCACTCGACCTGACCGCGCTGCTTTCGAAGCTCGCGTCGCGGGACGAGGCGGCCTCCCCGCTACGCTGGATCCGTGCGTCGCTCGGCAACGTGATGCAGATGATCGCCGTTGCCGACGTCGTCTACTTCCAGGCCGAGGACAAGTACACGAAAGTCGTGACGCACGATGCGGAAGCGCTGATCAAGAAGCCGATCAGGGAGCTGTTCGATGCGCTCGACCCCGAACTCTTCTGGCAGATTCACCGCGCGACGATCGTCAATCTGACCGCGATCGCGCAGGTCGAGCGCGACTGGCGCGACCAGCCGGTGATCACGTTGAAATCCCGGCCGGAAAAACTGACCGTCTCGCGTACGTTCGCGCATCGCTTCAAGGCGATGTGACGAACTGCGGCGCGGCGGCGGGCTACAACCGCCGCCGTGTGCCGCAGCGGACGCCGTGGGCACCGGGTTGCCAGGCGCCTCCCGCATGCGCGTGTAAAATTCCATGTTTTTGGGCACGCCCGCATGGAAAGCCTGCAGCAGACGATCGACGCCGCGTGGGAGACACGCGCCGCGCTTGCGCCGGACACGGCCCCGGCGCCGGTGCGCAACGCGGTGGACACCGTGATCGGCGAACTGGACGCGGGGCGGCTGCGGGTGGCCGAGAAGATCGGTGGTGCGTGGACGACGCACCAATGGATCAAGAAAGCCGTGCTGCTGTCGTTCCGGCTGGCCGCCAACGCGGCATCCGGGGCGACCGACGCTACGGCGGCGTTCCGCTTCTACGACAAGGTGCCGACCAAGTTCGCCGGGTTCGACGACGCGGCCTTCGCGCGCGCCGGCATTCGTGTGGTACCGCCCGCCGTCGCGCGCCGCGGCGCGTATGTCGCGCGCGACGTCGTGCTTATGCCGTCCTACGTGAACATCGGCGCGTACGTCGGCGAAGGCACGATGGTGGACACGTGGGCGACCGTGGGTTCGTGCGCGCAGATCGGCCGTCATGTGCACCTGTCCGGCGGCGTCGGCATCGGCGGCGTGCTCGAGCCGTTGCAGGCGAACCCCACGATCATCGAGGACAACTGTTTCATTGGCGCGCGGTCGGAAGTGGTCGAGGGTGTCATCGTCGAGGAGAACGCGGTGCTGGGCATGGGTGTGTTCATCGGCCAGAGCACCAAGATCCTGGATCGCGCGACCGGCCGCGTGTCCTACGGACGCGTTCCGTCAGGCTCGGTTGTCGTCGCCGGCAGTCTCCCCGCAGCAGACGGCAGCCACGGCCTCTACTGCGCGGTGATCGTCAAGCAGGTCGACGCGAAGACACGCGCGAAGACGAGCGTCAACGAACTGCTGCGCGCCTGAATGTCCATCGAATTGAAATCCGCCGCCGACGTGGCCGGAATGCGCGAAGCCGGCCGGCTCGCCTCCGAGCTTCTCGATCATCTGACACCGCTGATCGCGAACGGAATCGCGACACGCGACATCGATCGCGAAGCGCACGACTACATGGTGAACGTCCAAAAGACGATCCCGGCCACACTCAACTACGCACCACCGGGCCATACGCCCTACCCCGCGTCGCTGTGCACGTCCGTCAATCATGTCGTGTGCCACGGCATCCCCGGCGACAAGAAGCTTCGCGACGGCGACATCATCAACGTCGACGTCACCGTGATCAGCGACGGGTACCACGGCGACACGAGTCGGATGTTCTACATCGGCAAGCCGTCGATCCAGGCACGGCGGCTCGTCGAAGTTACGTACGAAGCGATGTGGAAGGGCATTCGCGCGGTTCGGCCGGGTTCCCAACTGGGTGATATCGGCTCGACGATCCAGAAGCACGCGGAAAGCCACGGCTTCTCCGTTGTCCGCGAGTTCTGCGGGCACGGCATCGGCAGGCAGTTCCACGAGGAACCGCAGATACTTCACTACGGGCGCCCCGGCACCGGTCTCAAGCTGCAGCCCGGGATGATCTTCACGATCGAGCCGATGATCAATGCCGGCAAGGCCGGAATTCGCTGCCTGGCCGACGGCTGGACAATCGTCACCGCGGACCATTCGCTGTCGGCGCAATGGGAGCACACGGTGCTCGTGACCGACGACGGTTTCGAGATCATGACGTGCTCGTCGGGCACACCGCCCCCGCCGACGATACCCGCTTGAGGAGCAGCCGGCACTCCGACGGTCATGACGTGCTGGCGCCGGCGCGGCGGCCGGCAGACGCTGAAGCCGCCACGGACGCCGGGTCCGTTACTGCCTCCCGGCGCGCGCGAATGGAGCACTGGCGCGGCGCACTCGACCGCCGCCGCCATGCGCTGCGCGACCGGTTTCTGACCGACGCCGACGCACCGCGGCTGTTGCGCGGCCTCGCCAACCTCACCGACGACATCGTCGTCAGCGTCTGGTCGGAATCGGACATGCCGCCGCTGGCGACCCTCGTCGCCGTCGGCGGCTACGGACGCGGCCAGCTCTTCCCGCATTCCGACGTCGACGTGCTGATTCTGCTCCCGGGGACCCCGGACGCGGCGGGTACGGACGCCATCGAGCGCCTGCTGGCGTCCCTCTGGGACATCGGCGTCGAGGTCAGCCATGCGGTCCGTACACCCGCCGAATGTGAAATCGAGATGGCCGCCGACACGACGGTGCGGACCAGTCTCCTCGAACGACGCCGCCTGGCCGGATCGCGACGGCTGTATGCGCAGTTCGAGCAGGCGTTCGACACGACGCTCGACCTGCAGCCGTTCTATGACGCGAAGGCCCTCGAGCAGCAGCAGCGTCACCTGAAATACCACGACGCCGCGTACAACCTCGAGCCGAACGTGAAGGAGAGCCCCGGCGGCTTGCGCGACCTGCAGACGCTGATCTGGATCGCGCGCGCGGCGGGCCTCGGTCGCACCTGGCGCGAACTCGCGCGCAAGGACCTGATGACCGTCGCCGAGGCGCGCGCCGTTGCAAGGCAGGAGCGGACGATCGCCGAGCTCCGCGTGCGCCTTCATTACCTCGCCGGACGCCGCGAAGACCGGCTCGTGTTCGACCTGCAGAATGCGCTCGCGCGCGAGCTCGGACTGTCCGACACGCCCGCCAAGCGCGCGAGCGAGCAACTGATGCAGCGGTACTATCGCGCGGCCAAGGTCGTGCGCCAGGTGAACACGCTGCTGCTGCAGAACCTGCACGCCTGCCTGTTTCCTCACAACACGGCCACGATCGACATCGACGACCAGTTCCAGCGTGTCGACGAGCTGCTCGATCTCCGCGACGAGCGCCGGTTCGAGTCGCACCCGGGCGCAATGCTCGATGCGTTCCTGGTCATGCAGCAGCACGCCGAGTTGCGGGGGATGACGGCGCGGACGCTGCGTGCGCTATGGCGCAATCGTCACCGCATCGACGCGGCGTTTCGCCGCGACCCGACGAACCGCGCGCGGTTCCTCGCGCTGTTCCGGCAACATCCGCGTGGGCTCACGCACGAGCTGCGCCGGATGAACCTGTACGGAATTCTCGGCCAATACCTGCCGAACTTCGGCGCGATCGTCGGCCAGATGCAGCACGATCTCTTCCACGTCTACACGGTGGACGAGCACATCCTGATGGTGATCCGCAACCTGCGCCGGTTCACCGAAGCGCAGCACGCGCACGAATACCCGCTGTGCTCGCGCCTGATCGCGGATTTCGAGCGCAAGGAAGTGCTGTATGTCGCCGGACTTTTTCACGACATCGCGAAGGGCCGCGGCGGCGATCACTCCGCGCTCGGCGCCCGCGACGCGCGCCGCTTCTGCGCGCAGCATGGACTCGCCAACGAGGACGGCGAGCTGATCGCATGGCTCGTCGCGCATCACCTGATGATGTCGCAGACCGCGCAGAAGCAGGACATCACCGACCCCCCCGTCGTCGACGGCTTCGCGGCGGCGGTCGGCGACGAACGCCACCTCGTCGCGCTCTACCTGCTCACGGTTGCCGACATTCGCGGCACGAGTCCGCGTGTCTGGAATGCGTGGAAAAGCAAGCTGCTCGAGGACCTGTTCAATGCGACCCGCGCCGCGCTTGCGACGGGATCGAGCGAGCGGACGATTCACGACAGCATCGCGGAGCGCCAGCGCGAAGCGCGTCGACTGCTGCGCCTCTACGCGGTCCCCGACGACGCCGAAACCAAGCTGTGGCGCGAGCTCGACACGCTTTATCTGCAGCGACACACGGCCGACGAGATCGCGTGGCACGCGCGTCATCTGTACTGGCGCATCGACGGCAGCGCCCCGGTGGTCAAGGTGCGCCTCGCGCGCGACGGCGCCGGCCTGCAGGCGCTCGTCTACCTGCCGGACCAGAAGGCGCTGTTCGCGCGACTGTGCGGTTTCTTCGGGCGCGCGGGGCTGTCCATCCTGGACGCCAAGATCCACACCACACGCCACGGCTACGCGCTCGACACGTTCGCACTGCACGATCCTTCCAATCCGAACGCTTCGTACCGGGACACCATCCAGTTCATCGAGCACGAACTCACGCGCACGCTTGTGAATCCGACGCCCCTCCAGGCGCCGGCGGCCGGCCGCATTCCGCGACAGCAGCGCCACTTCCCGCTGACACCGGAAATCCAGCTCTTTCCCGACGACAAGGGTACGCACTTCATTCTCGAAGTCGTTGCCGGCGATCGACCGGGCCTGCTCGCCCGTATCGCCTATGCGCTGGCGGAAGCCAACATCAATGTCGCGAGCGCACGGATCAACACGCTCGGCGAGCGCGCCGAGGACGTGTTCCTGATCGACGGCGCGAGGCTGCACGACGAGCAGGCGCTCCTGCGCCTCGAGACGTCGCTGTACGAGCAGTTGCGCGTATAGCGGCGGCCGGCGCCTGCAGCCAGCCTTCTAGCGGCGGGCGTCGGTCGATTGATACGCGCCGGGCGTCCAGGTCGGACGGGCTGCCAGCGGAACGGTTCCGATCGGCAGCGAGAACTCCGCCGCCGGGGCCAGCGAGCGCCCGTTGCGACGCGGCGGCCGGACACCGGCTTGTCGCAACAGCGAGTTTGCAGCCAGCCGGAAATCGAGCGTCCCGGGCTCGCCGAGCGCGGCGGGCAGCACCGGAAAATTGCCGTCGAAGCGCCCCGGCGCGGACAGCGAGAAGAGACCGAGGCCCACCGTCAGATTGTTGACCGCGACGATCGTCGCATCCCCCGGTATGCGGTCGGTCCACACGCGCAGGAACCAGCCCCCGCGAACGCCGTCGCTGATCAGCGTGTTGTTGACGAGATACAGCGAGTTGTCGTCGCGGTCGGAACCTTCGGCACCGTACGCAACCACCACCGGATTGGTTGTCGTCGTGCTCTGGCCGATGACATTTCCCACCACCTCAGCGACGCCGCCGTTGGGAAATTCCAGCTCGTAGGCAGCGCGGCCATCCTCGCCGTCGTACAGCAGGTTGTATTCGATACGGTTGAACCGCGCGCGGGTCTTGACGAGATGGCCCTCGAACCCCTGGTGAAACCGGCTGCCTCGCAATGTGAAGCGGGCGATGCTGCCGACGTACAGCAGATGCTTGAACGGGCCACGGTCGCGCGGCGCGCGCGAGAACTCGCTGTTCTCGATCGTCAGTTCCGCGTCGGGCGAATTCGACGTCAGCAGGCCGTTTTCATTGTCGGCGAAGCGGCAGTACCGGATCGTCAGCCGGCCCTCCTCGAAGCGGATGCCCGCGCCATTGCGGTCGTCGGCGCGCGCACCCTCGAACGCGAAGTTTTCGACACTGACGTCGCCGTTGCGGATGACCCAGATTGCCTTTCCCTCGGCGACGCGGCCATCGGCTTTCAGCACCGGAGTTCCGCCGACGCCGCGGATCGTCAGCCGCCGCTGCGTCCATACGGCGACGTCCCCTCGATACTCGCCGGCGAGCACTTCGACGATATCGCCGTCCCGCGCGATGCTCGCCGCCGCCGCGATCGAGCGTACGGGACCGTCGGGCGCCACGGTGATGATGACGGCATGGGTGGCGCATGGCGATGCCGACAGCATCGCCGCTGCCGCGAGCCGCATGGCGTACGATCGAGTGGTCACCAACTCAATCGTCGGGCGCGCCCGCGAGCTCGGGGAAAAGGATGTCGGTAAAGCCGAAGCGCGAGAAATCGCGTACGCGCATCGGATAGAGCACGCCATCGAGATGGTCGCACTCGTGCTGGACTACGCGTGCATGAAAGCCCTGCACGTCGCGTTCGATCAGGTTGCCCGCCGGATCGAGTCCACGATAGCGCAACCGCACGTGACGCGGCACGACGCCGCGCAGCCCGGGGACCGACAGGCACCCTTCCCAGCCGTCCTCGAGCTCGTCGGAGTGTGCGGCGAGTACGGGATTGATGAGCTCCGTGTAGGGCACTGCTTCGGCGTCGGGATAGCGCGGATTGCGTTCGACGCCGAAGATCACGACGCGCAGGCCGACGCCGATCTGCGGGGCCGCGAGCCCCGCGCCGCTTTCCGCGCGCATCGTGTCGCGCATGTCGGCGAGCAATGCCGCGATCGAGGGATCGTGGATGTCGGAAACCTCGCTCGATCGCTCGAGGAGCCGTAAATCGCCCATTCTCAGCACGGTTCTGATCATGCAGGTTGCGCGCCATCGGCGCCCCCCGAAACGCGCGGGACCACGTGCTGGATCAACGCCCGCACCCTGTCCATTGCGTCCTCGAGCACATTCGCGATGCGCTCCATCGAAACATGGACCGCGCTGTCGCCGCGTCCGGCCGCGTGATTGACCACCACGCAGACCGACGCGTAGTCGAGCCCCAGTTCGCGTGCAAGACCGGTTTCGGGCATGCCCGTCATCCCGACGAGCGTCGCACCGTCGTGCTCCATACGGTCGATCTCGGCCGCCGTCTCGAGGCGCGGTCCGGATACGGCGCCGTAGGTCCCGCCGTCGTGCAGCGCCAGGCCGCCGTCGAGCGCACCCGCGAGGCACTGCGCACGCAACGTTGCCGAATAGGGCCGCGTGAAATCGACGTGGACCACCTGCTGGTCACCACCGTCGAAGTACGTATGCGGGCGGCCGGACGTATAGTCGATCAGCTGGTCGGGCAGCACCAGATCACCCGGGGCGCAGTCGCGAATGCCGCCCACCGACGCAACCGCGAGCACGGCGGTCGCACCCTGCGACTTCAGCGCCCACAGGTTGGCCCGGTAGTTGACCCGGTGCGGCGGAATCGTGTGGCCGTGGCCGTGCCGCGCGAGGAAAATCGCCGGATGACCTGCGAGTTCCCCGAATACCAGCGCCGCCGACGGTTCTCCATAGGGCGTGCGGATGACTTCGCGGTGGGTCACCGCCAGAGTCGGCAGGCGGGTCAGGCCCGTTCCGCCAATAATAGCGAGCATGGAACTTGCTTTATCCGAAGTCGGGTCGTTGGGTCGGCTGACGGTGCGGTCGGCCCGCGCGCGTACGATGGTGGGTACTCTGCGCTTCGAATCCGCGCCGATTTATGACATCATCATCGCGGGGCGATTGTCCCGGATGGCGCGGGTCGTCCCACCATTCTAGCCCGGAAAGGATTCCATGTATCTCGACCGACTGTTCAAGCTGATGGCCGACAAGCAGGCGTCGGATCTGTACATCTCTTGCGGCGCGCCGATCAACATCAAGGTCAACGGGGTCGTCCATCCGGTTTCCAGCCAGACGATGGACGTCGAAACCGTGCGCCGGATCGCCTATGACCTGATGACGAAGGAGCAGGCGCGCGAGTTCGAGAACGAGCGCGAAATGAACCTGTCGCACCTCGACCGCTCGGTCGGCAACTTCCGCGTCAACATCTTCCGGCAGCGGGGATCGATCGCGCTCGTCATCCGGTACGTGCGCAACTCCGTGCCGACGTTCGAGGCGCTGAATCTGCCGTCGGTGCTGCTCGACCTCGTGATGGAAAAGCGCGGACTTGTGCTCGTCGCCGGCGCGACGGGCTCGGGCAAGTCGACCACGCTCGCGGCCATGATCGACCATCGCAACACGAATCGCTCCGGCCACATCCTGACCGTCGAGGATCCGATCGAGTACCTGTTCAGCCACCGTAAGAGCCTCGTCAACCAGCGCGAGATCGGGACCGATACGCACAACTATCACGTGGCGCTGCAGAACGCGCTGCGCGAGGCGCCCGACCTCATCATGATCGGCGAGATCCGCGACAAGGAGACGATGCAGGCAGCGCTGCTGCACACGCTGACGGGCCACTTGTGCCTGTCGACGATCCATGCGAACAACAGCTATCACGCACTGTCGCGGATCATCAACCTGTTTCCGCACGACGTGCGCTCCGCGGTGCTGTCGGACCTGTCTATCGGCCTGCGCGCAATCGTGTCGCAGCGGCTCGTCCGTAACGTCGACGGTACGCTCCAGCCGGCGGTCGAGATCCTGCTCAACACATCGTTGATCGCCGAGCTGATCAAGAACGGCGAATTCACGC
>JBDTNI010000001.1:0-17490 GCA_039933815.1 Betaproteobacteria bacterium | reverse complement strand
CAGACGTTCGAGCAGGCACTGTGTAAGCTCTACCTCGACGAGCGCATCAGCTACGACGAAGCGATGATTGCGTCGGATTCGGCGACGAATCTCGCCTGGCTCATCAACCAGAATTCGCCGGGGTTGCGGCAGGACGCCGACGACGGCGACGAACGGTCGCACAAGGTGCGCGCCACGGCCGACTTCGGGAACATGACGATCAATCCCGAGCTGCTCGAGCGCTCGAACTAGCGCGCACGCCCTTTGCTACCATCGCGGCATGGCTACCGCTACGACGCCGGTGCTTGCCCTCGCACGCGATCTCATCGCCCGCAGGTCGCTGACGCCCGATGACGCGGGCTGCCAGCCGCTGATCGCCGAGCGGCTCGGCAGGCTCGGCTTCCAGTGCGAAACGCTCGTGTTCAACGGCGTGACGAACCTGTGGGCGCGCCTCGGCGACGCCGCACCGGTCGTCTGTTTCGCCGGCCACACCGATGTCGTCCCGACGGGACCGCTCACTGCGTGGACGAGCGATCCGTTCGAGCCCGTGGAGCGTGGCGGGTTCCTGTACGGCCGCGGTGCCGCCGACATGAAGAGCTCGATCGCCGCGTTCGTCGTCGCCACGGAGCGGTTCCTGGCGGACCAGACGCCGCAAGGATCCATCGCACTGTTGATCACGTCTGACGAGGAGGGCCCGTCGACCGACGGCACCGTAAAGGTCGTCGAGCGACTGGCGCGCGACGGCGCGCGCCTCGATTACTGCGTCGTGGGCGAGCCGTCGTCGACGTCCGCGCTCGGCGACACGATCAAGAACGGGCGACGCGGTACGTTGTCGGGCACGCTGACCGTCAACGGCGTCCAGGGGCATATCGCTTATCCGCACCTGGCACACAACCCGATCCACGCGATCGCGGCGCCGCTCGCCGAGCTCGCGTCGGTCGCTTGGGACAATGGCAACGCATACTTTCCGCCGACGACGTTCCAGTGCTCGAACGTCCACGCCGGCACCGGCGCCACGAACGTGATACCGGGAACGCTCGAGCTTCAGTTCAATTTCCGGTACGCGACGGCGAGCACGCGCGAATCGCTCGCGTCGCGGCTCGAGGCGGTGCTGCGTTCGCATGGCATGGACTACGACCTTGCGTGGACCGCGCACGGCGATGCGTTCCTGACCGAGCGCGGTCGTCTGGTGGACGTCGCGTGCGCCGCCATCCGCGACGTCACCGGCCTTACGCCGGCGATATCGTGCACCGGCGGGACGTCCGACGGGCGATTCATCGCGCGCATCTGTTCCCAGATCGTCGAGGTCGGGCCGGTCAACGAAACGATCCACAAGCTCGACGAGCGCGTTGCCGTGGCGGATCTCGAGCCCCTCGCCGACATTTATGCAGGCATCCTGTCGCGGCTGCTGACGCCGTGAACGCCGCGCCCGAACTGGCCTCGCCGCGCGACTGGATCCGTTACGCGGTGTCGCGATTCAACGAAGCCGCCCTGACCTTCGGCCACGGGTCGAACAACGCGTACGACGAGGCGTGCTATCTCGTTTTGCATGCGCTGCATTTGCCGCTCGATCGCCTCGAGCCGTTCCTGGATGCGCGGTTGACGCATGCCGAGCGCGACCGGGTCGCGGCCGTGCTGACGCGCCGCGTCGACGACCGAGTTCCCGCCGCGTACCTGACGCAGGAGGCGTGGCTTGGCGATTTCCGCTTCCACGTCGACGAGCGCGTCATCATTCCCCGATCGTTCATCGCCGAATTGCTGCCCGACGGGCTGGCGCCGTACATCGACGGGCGCGACACCGTGAAGTCGGCACTCGATCTTTGTACCGGGTCCGGCTGTCTCGCGGTGCTGCTGGCGCACGCGTTCGACGATGCCGACATCGATGCCGTGGACATCAGCGCCGACGCGCTCGCCGTGGCGCAGCGCAACGTCAGCGAGTACGGGCTCGCGGGACGCATCAACCTGATCCGCTCGAACCTGTTCGACAACGTCCCCGAAAAATCGTATGACCTCATCATCAGCAATCCGCCGTACGTGACGGCCATGGCGATGGAGTCGCTGCCGCGCGAATATAAGCACGAGCCGCCTCTTGCACTGGCCGGCGGAGACGACGGCCTGGACGCCGTGCGAACCATCCTGCAGGAAGCGCCCCGATTCCTGGCGCCGGATGGCGTGCTCGTCGTCGAGGTCGGCGACGCCCGCGCTGCGACCGAAACCACGTTTCCACGGATGCCCTTCGTCTGGCTGTCGACAGCGTCGTCGGAGGCGAGCGTGTTCCTGCTGAAGCGCAACGATCTCGTCGACGGCCGCTGACAAACCCGCGCGCGGTTACAACCCGAAGAACTGCTGGATCCTGCGCATCAGTTCCTTCGTGCGGCCCACCGTCTGCTGCGCGCGGGCCTCGGCGTCCTGCGCCTGGAGCGTGGCGTCGTTCTCCGCCTGCCGTTCGGTGAGGATCCGCGCGAGCGTTTCCGCCAGCACCGGACGGGCGCGCAGCACCGCGTCGAAGCCGCGCTTGTCTAGCCGGTAGCACATCGAATCCTCGTTCGCGACGACGGTGGCGATCCGCGGATGGCCGAGCAACAGGCCCATTTCCCCAAAGTAGGCAGGTGCGTGCAGCGTTGCGAGCTTGACCGGTTTCGCCCCTCTGTCGCGTTCGCGAACGATCTCGACACTGCCCTGCGCGAGCAGATACAGGGAATCCGCCGCGTCGCTCGCCTCGAACACGTGCTCGCCTGCCACGTAGGGCGATGTCGTGAGCGCGCGCGCGAGCGACGCCCGCTCTGCGTCGGTCAGCGGGGCGAAGAGGTCCATCGATCCAAGCGCGGCGATGCGGCCTTCGATCTCGCGTCGGGCCGCACGGGGCCGCTCGTCGTGGCGGACTTCGACGATGCGGCGCGGGAACGGAATGACGAATCCCTGCCGCATCAGCGCCGCATACACATGCGCGCGGATCTGCGAATCGGCCAACCGGTAGGTGCTCGGATCCAGCAGTTCGTAGGCGACCTCGTACTCGATGCCGCTGTCCTTGAACGCGGCACAGGTGACGCTGGGCGGCCGGTCGCGGCCGACGCCGGCGATCTGCGCGTGCGTCAGCTCCTTCTCGACCTGCGAGATCACGCGCGCGGGCGGGAATTCGAATTCGACCTCGAAGGGTACGAGCCTGCACCACGTCGTACGCTCCTCGCCGCGGCGGCCGACGACGGTGATCTTGTTTTTCATCACCGTGGAGTTGGGGATGACGATCGTTTCGTTGGTGACCGTGGCGATCGCCATGTAGCGCCAGCGGATGCTGACGACCTGCCCGGTGATCGAGTCGATGCGCACCCAGTCGCCGATGCGGCAGGTCTTCTCGAGCTGGATCGCGATGCCGCCCCACAGGTTGCCAAGCGTCTCCTGCGCGGAGAACGCGAGCGCGCCGGTGACCACCGCGGACGTCGTGATCAGGCTCGCGAGGTTCACGCCGACGGCGTTCAGGCGGTAGATCGCATAGCCGATCAACGTCAGCGCCACGACGAACTCGTTGAGGATCCGCGGGATGCGACGTCTCGCCAGCAAGGTCTGGAACACGAACAGCACGAAAATCTGCACGATGCCGAACGTGACCACGGCCAGCGCCGCCTCGCGCGCCAGAAGCGAGCCCGTGTTCGAGCGGATGGCGGCGCCGTAGCGCTCGTATGTCCACAAACCGAGCGCGCCCGCGGCGACGACCACCAGCATCCCGAGCATCGCATGCCGCGGCGGCGAGCGCGCGATCAGTGCGAGCAACACGAGCGACAGCGCGAGCGTCGCATACAGCAAGACGTCGTTCAGATGCGAATCAAATGGCATCGTGGCGCGTGGGCGAGCGGAGTCGCCGCGATTATAGGGCCCGTGCAGCGGGCGGTCGCGTAGAATCGGCGCGGCTCGTTTTCCAAGGAAGCCCGCGATGGCAGCGCGCACCGGCGGCGAAATCCTCGTCGCCAACCTTCTCGTCCAGCGGGCGACCCACGCGTTCGGCGTGCCCGGCGAAAGCTATCTGGCCGTGCTCGACGCGCTGTACGGCGTGCGGTCGCAGCTGCCGTTCGTCGTGTGCCGCAACGAGGGCGGCGCGGCTTACATGGCCGAGGCCTACGGCAAGCTGACCGGGCGGCCCGGACTCGCGTTCGTGACGCGGGGACCCGGTGCATCGAACGCCGCGGTGGGCATCCACACCGCCGCGCAGGATTCGACGCCGATGATCGTGTTCGTCGGGCAGGTCGGATCGGACATGGTCGACCGCGAGGCTTTCCAGGAGATCGACTACCGGAAGATGTACGGGGGCGTCGCCAAGTGGGCGGCGCAGATCGATCGCGCGGAACGGATTCCCGAGTACGTCGCGCATGCCTATCGCCGGGCGATGTCGGGCCGCCCCGGACCCGTCGTGCTCGCGCTGCCGGAGGACATGCTCACCGCGCGCGTGGACACCGCTGACGCGTGCCACGTCGAAGGTGTCGAGGCCGCCCCGCTGCCCGCCGACGTGCGGGAGGTCGAAGCGCGGCTGCGCGACGCTGCGCGGCCGCTGGTCATCGTCGGCGGTAGCCGGTGGACCGACGCGGCTCGCGCCGCGCTGCGGCGCTTCTCCGACGCGTCGCAGCTGCCCGTGGCGTGCGCGTTTCGCAGCCAGGACCTGTTCGATCATCGGCATCACCACTACGCCGGCGACGTCGGCATCGGCTGCAATCCGGCGCTGTCGGCGCGGATACGCGACGCCGACGTTCTGCTCGTTATCGGCGAGCGCCTCGGCGAGATGACGACGGCAGGCTACACGCTGCCCGACGTGCCGCTGCCGCGACAGGTGCTCGTGCACGTGCATCCGGGCGCAGAGGAACTGGGTCGCGTCTACCAGCCGGCCATCGCCATCGCCGCCACGCCGTCGGCATTTCTCACGGCGATCGACGGACACGCGTGTGCGGCGACCGGCCGCGCCGGCGACGCGCTCGGCGCGAACGACGCCTACCGCGCGTGGCGCGAACCGCGCGCGGTGCCGGGCGACGTCGACCTGTGGCGCATCGTCGACTGGCTCGACGGGCGTCTCCCTTCGGATGCAATCCTCACCAACGGCGCCGGTAACTATGCGACGTGGGTGCATCGCGTATTCCGGTACGGCGGCGGTCGGCGCCAGCTCGCGCCATACTCGGGCTCGATGGGCTATGGCGTGCCGTCCGCAGTCGCCGCGAAACTGGTTCATCCTGCGCGCACCGTCGTGTCCTGGAACGGCGACGGCTGCTTCCTGATGAACGGCCAAGAGCTCGCGACCGCCGTGCAGTACCGGCTCGCCGTCGTGTTCGTCGTGATCGACAACGGGATGTACGGCACGATCAGGATGCATCAGGAACGCGCGTACCCCGCCCGCGTCAGCGGAACTGATCTCGTCAACCCCGACTTCGCAATGCTGGCGCGCGCGTACGGCGCGCTCGGTGAAACCGTTGAGACGACGGCCGCGTTCGCGCCGGCCTTCGAGCGTGCGCTGGTGGCGGACGGGCCATCACTTCTGCATGTCCGCGTCGACCCGCAGGCGCTGACGATGAATGCGTCACTCGACGACCTGCGTCGGCAGGGCCTTGCGCGCCAGCGCCCGCCCGCCGTGTAACGCTGATGGTCGACGCCAATTGCTCATTGAACGTTGGGCAGGCGATCGCCGCGGCGCGTGCGTTCAGTGGGTTCGATCTCACGTGGTTCGAGGAACCCATCGTGCCCGATGACTATGCCGGATACGCGACAAACGCCGGAGCAACCGCGACGCCGCTCGCGATGGGTGAGAACCTGCACACGTCGACCGACATTCGATCTCGCCTTCGAACGCGCGCGCTTGTCGTTCATTCAACTGATCGGAACTGATCGGATCAGCGGCGCAGACACGCGCGTTTCCATCGACGCGGCTGCGAGCTCCCATTCGGCGCGCCAGCCCGCGTGTAACATCCGCGACGACCATGAGAGGCGAAGTCGAATCGGCGACCGCGTGGCTGCGGCTCGTCGTCACCCTGCTGTTGTCGACGATCGGCGGCATCGGCATGTGGTCGGTCGTCGTGGCTCTGCCCGCCGTGCAGGCGGATTTCGGCGTTGCCCGCGCCGACGCGTCGCTGCCGTATACGCTGACAATGATTTCGTTCGGGCTCGCGGGCATCGGCATGGGCCGGCTGTCGGATCGACACGGCGTGATGCTCCCGGTGCTGCTCGGCGCCGTGCTGCTCGCAGTCGGTTACCTCGCCGCCAGCCTCGCGCCATCGCTGTCCGGCTATGTCTTTGCGCAGGGCATATTGGTCGGTGCAGGCAGTTCGGCGACGTTCGCCCCGCTGCTCGCGCACACGTCGCTTTGGTTCGTGCGCCGCCGCGGCATCGCGGTCGCAATCTTTGCGAGCGGCAACTACCTTGCGGGTACCGTGTGGCCACCGATCGTCGAGTATTTCATCCGCACCCACGGCTGGCGCCCGACGCACGTCGGCATGGGCGTGCTTTGCCTGGTGACGATGACGCCGCTCGCGCTGCTGCTGCGCAAAGAACCGCCCGCTGTCGATGCCGCCCGGCCGACGGACGTACGCCGCCTCACGCCCGCCGCGCTCGGGCTCTCGCCCCGCGCGCTGCAGACGCTGCTGATCGTCGCCGGGCTTGCATGCTGCGTCGCGATGTCGATGCCGCAGGTGCATCTCGTCGCCTATTGCAGCGATCTGGGCTACGGGCCGGCGCGCGGAGCCCAGATGCTGTCCCTGATGCTCGCGTGCGGCATCGTGAGCCGGCTGGCCTTCGGTGCCATCTGCGATCGCATCGGCGGATTGCGTACGCTGCTGATCGGATCGATCGCGCAGTGCACGGCGCTGCTGCTGTTCCTGCCGTTCAACGGACTCGTGTCGCTCTACGTGATCTCGGCGCTGTTCGGGCTGTTCCAGGGCGGCATCGTCCCGGCCTACGCGATCATCGTGCGCGAGTTCTTTGACCGCACCGAAGCGGGTACCCGCGTCGGGCTCGTCATGACGGCGACGCTGACCGGCATGGGGCTCGGCGCGTGGATGTCGGGCGCGATCTACGACTTGACCGGCTCGTACCGCGCGGCGTTCCTGAACGGGATCGGCTGGAACCTGCTCAACGTCTCCATCGCGGCGTGGCTGCTGCGCCGCTCCCTCGGGACGTTCGCACGCGCGCGTTAGACGTGCGGCGGGCGCGTCACGCGCTGGCTGCGTCGAGCGCGGCAACCGACGCGCGATCGAGGTCCAGCGTCGCGGCCGCGAGCGTTTCGGCGAGTTGCTCGCGCGACGTCGCGCTGACGATGGGCGCGGTCACGCCGGGACGATGGATCAGCCACGCCAGCGCCACCTGCGCCGGCGTCGCCTGGCGGTCGGCCGCGACCCGGTCGAGCGCTGCGAGGATGCGTACACCGCGCGCATCGAGAAACTTGGCCATGCCGGGACCGCGTGCACTCTTCGCGAAATCGGCGCTCGATCGATACTTGCCGGACAGAAATCCGGCCGCCAGCGCGAAATAAGGGATCACGCCAAGCCCCTCGTCGATGCACAACCCGGCCAGCGGTCCTTCGAACGTCGCGCGCTCGTACAGGTTGTAATGCGGCTGGAACGTCTGATACAGCGGCAGATGATGGCGCCGGCCGACGTCGAGCGCTTCGCCGAGGCGCGCGGCCGACAGGGTGCTGGCGCCGATTGCCCGGACCTTGCCCTGCGAGATGAGCCGCGCATAGGCCTCGAGCGTTTCGTCGAGCGGCGTGTCAGGGTCGTCCCAGTGCGACTGATAGAGGTCGATCGCGTCGACCTGAAGCCGGCGCAAGGATGCCTCCGCCGCTTGCACGATGTAATCGCGGCGCAGGCAGCGGTGGCCGAGTCCCATGTCGGAGCCGACCTTGGTCGCGATGACGACATCGTTGTGACGACCGCGTCCCGCGATCCACCGGCCGATGATCGTCTCGGACTCGCCACCGCTGTGTCCTTGCACCCAGCGCGAGTACGAGTCGGCCGTGTCGATCAGGTTGAAGCCGGCATCGACGAACGCATCGAGCAATGCGAACGACGTCGCGGCGTCGGCTGTCCATCCGAATACGTTACCGCCGAACGCGAGCGGCGCGATATTGAAGCCGGGCTGCCGAGCGGCCTGTGCTGCATCACGGATCTCCGTTGCCCGTCGCTGCTGCGATCTCGCGCGCCCGCGTGAGATCGGTCGGTCATTCGTCCCGCGCGGCCCGTGCCGCCTCGTAGCGGGCCGTCGTATCCGCGTTCGGCGGATAAAGCCCCGGCAGCGGCACGCCGCGACCGACCTCCTGCATGATCCACGCTTCGAGCTGCTCCTGCTCCAGCGCCTGCGCGACGATGCCGTCGACCATCGCGGCCGGTATGACGATCGCGCCGTCGTCATCGGCGACGATCACGTCATCGGGAAAAACGGCGACCCCGCCGCAGCCGATCGGCTCCTGCCAGTTGACGAAGGTCAGTCCTGCCACCGACGGCGGTGCGGCCGCGCCCGCACACCAGATCGGCAGATGGGTGCCGAGCACGCCCTGGACGTCGCGTACGACGCCGTCGGTCACGAGCGCGCCGACCCCGCGCTGCTGCATGCGCGCGCAGAGAATATCGCCAAAGATGCCCGCGTCCGTGACGCCCCGTGCGTCGACGACTGCGATGCAACCCTCGGGCATCGCCTCGATCGCGCCGCGCGTCGACGTCGGCTTGGCCCACGACTCGGGAGTCGCCAGATCCTCGCGCGCAGGGACGAACCGCAGTGTGAAAGCTCGGCCGACGGCTCGTGCCTGTCCGGTACGAACCGGACGCGTTCCGCGGAGGTAGACATTGCGCAGCCCGTGCTTCAGCAGCAGTGTCGTCAGCGTCGCCGTCGTGACGCTCGACAGCGCGGCGGTCAGGTGTCCTTCGAGTTCCATGGGCGTTTTCCGTTGGATTAGGATGAATGTCAGCGCAATTCGCCGGCGACGACCTCGTCGACGTAGCGTCAGCCGCGCGACCGGGTCATCCCCGATCGCTCGCGATCGAGCGCCTCGCGGTCCCATCCTCCGGCGCTCGCACCTGCCGCGTACGTCGATTCGCAGAACGCCAGGAGCGCGGCGGTCGGGCTCGGCGCGGTGCGGACGGCGTCGTACGTCAGCACGTATTCGCCGAGTTCCGGATGGTAGCGCGCTGCCGCGGGTTCGATGCGGCGCTCGCGCATCTCCCGCGGTTCGGGCACCGTGTACGCGTAGAACGCAGCGTCGGTGACCGTTCCGCTGCCGGGCCAGAAGCCAACGCTGCTCACCTCGTGCGAATAGGCTTCGCGCGTGACGGCATCGGCGCCCGCGCGCGCCGGGCGGCCCGAGAATCGCGTCACCGCCAGCCGAACCTTGCCGACGATCGTCGTCCACATGTGCAGCGTGTCGCAGGTCGCCTGCCACTCGGCCAGGCGGAACGCCGGCCAGCAGTCGGGGGTATCGAGCGGCGATGCGGGTTCGGCCACGACGCGGTCCTCCAGCAGTGATGGCGCCACGCTGCGCGTCAAGGTCGCCGCAAGTGCCGCTGCAGCGCGTAAGCCGCGGTTCCGATCGCGACCAGCCCGGCGCCGCCCATCACGGTCGCCGTCGGAAGGCTGGCTGCAAGCAAGCCGCATCCGGCGAGGCCGAGCACCGCCAGCGCGTGCCGCGGCCAGGCGTCGCGCAGCGTCAGCGCAGACGCATTGGCGATCGAATAGTAAACGAGCACCGCGAACGAGCTGAAGCCGATCGCGTTGCTGATGTCGGTCGCGACGACGACTGCCACGAGGATTGCGGCCGCGGCCAGCACCGCGCGATCCGGTACGCGATGCAGCGGATGGACGGACGACAACCAGCGGGGAAGATCGCCGTTTCTCGCCATTGCAAACGCCGTCCGGCTCACGCCCGCCTGCAGCGACAACAGGACGCCGAGTGAGGCGATGGCAGCACCGACGCGTGCCACGGGTGACCACGACGCGTGGCGTCCACTTTCAACGGTCGCGGCGAGCGGCGCCCCAGCGGCGGCCAGTCCGCCGGCACCGAGTGCCGCGAGCGACGTCAGGGCGACGACGAAATACAACGCGAGCGCGAGTCCGAATGCCACGGGAATCGCGCCACGAATCGTGCGAGCCGGATCGACGACTTCCTCGCCCAGCGTCGCGATACGCGCGTACCCCGCGAATGCGAAGAACAGGAATCCGGCGCCCTGCAGGATGCCGTGAACGCCAGTGGTCATCGAAGGCCGTGCCCGCCCGACATCGGCGGCGCCCCCGAACGCGCCCGCAAAGACGATGACCGCGAGGCTCGTGACCACGGCGACAACGATTACGCGGGTCGCCATTGCGGTCTTCGCGACGCCGGCGCGGTTGATCGCGGTCACCACAATGATGGCCGCAACGGCGGCCCACCGCGGACTGGCAGGCAGGGTGTAGGCCGCGAACGTCAGCGCCATCGCCGCACAGCTCGCCAGCTTGCCGACGATGAAGCACCAGCCCGCGACGAAACCCCACAGACCACCGAGGCAATGCCGTCCGTACGCGTACGCGCCGCCCGCTTCCGGGTACGTCGCGGCCAGCGTTGCGGACGACGTCGCGTTGCCGTACGCGACGGCCGCCGCGACGAGCAGGCTGATCAGCACGCCCTGCCCGGCCGCCTGGGCTGCCGGGGCGAGCGCGGCGAAGATCCCGGCACCCACCATCGCGCCCAGCCCGATGAACACCGCGTCGACGAGCCCGAGGTGGCGCGACAGGCGTGTCGGCGGCAGCGACGCGTCGACGTGCGCGGCCGGCCTCAAGGTTCCACCCTGGGCGGGCGTGCGCTGCGGGGTGCGGCATACTTCATGGCGAGGAGCATGCCATGATCGACGTCGTCATCGATGCGCGGACGCGGGACCTGGGTGGATTTTCCGTGGGCCGCGTGCTTCCGTCGGGCGGCCGGCGGATGGTGGGGCCGTTCGTGTTCTTCGACCATTTCGGGCCCGTTCGCTTCGAGCGCGGCATTCCCCGCAGCGTCGACGTGCGTCCCCATCCGCACATCGGCCTGTCGACGGTCTCGTACCTGTTCGAAGGCGAGATCACGCACCGCGACAGTGTGGGCGTCGAACAGATCATCCGGCCCGGCGAGGTCAACTGGATGACGGCGGGGCGCGGCATCACGCACTCCGAGCGCTTCGAGCGCACCCGCGCCGAAGGCGGAACGCTGCACGGCCTGCAGGCGTGGGTCGCGCTGCCGCGCGAGCAGGAGGATCGAGACCCCGCGTTTTCGCACCACGAAGGCGACGATCTGCCGACGTACAACGACGGGGGACTGTGGGCCCGTCTCGTCGCCGGCGGCGCGTTCGGCGCGCAGGCGCGCGTGCCCGTTCACTCGCCGATGTTCTACGTCCACTGGGAGATTGACGCGGGCGCGCGGGCCCAGATTCCCGCCGAATACCCGGAACGCGCGGCCTTTGTCGCGGCGGGGTCGATTGTCATCGACGGACGCACATTCGGCACCGGGCAGATGATCGTGCTCGATCCGGGCCAGCCGGTTCTCGTCACCGCGAACACCGCGTCGACGGTGATGCTGCTGGGTGGCGAGCCGGTCGGCGAGCGGTTTGTCGAATGGAATTTCGTGTCGTCCTCGATGGCCCGCATCGACGCGGCGAAGGCTGACTGGCGCGCGGGCCGGATGAAGCTCCCCGACCTCGACCACGACGAATTCATTCCGCTCCCCGAAGACCCGCCGCCCGCGCCGCCGCTCTAGCGCCCGCATCCCGTTCACAGCGATGTCGCAACCCGCCGTCGGCGGTGCGACGCCCGCACGCTACACTGGCCGCGTGGCCCATCGCTTGCCGGCCTTCGTAGCGCGATCGCTGCAGTCGTCGCCGCTGCGCAACGCCGTATTCCGAAACTTCTACGTCGGCTCCATCGGCGCTGCGTTCGGCTACACGATGCAGGCGACGATAGCGGCGTGGCTGATGGCAACGTTGACCACGTCGGCGCTGATGGTCGCGCTCGTCCAGAGCGCAAGCACGGCGCCGACGCTGCTCTTCGGCCTGTTCGCCGGCACGCTGGCCGACATCATCGATCGGCGCCGCGTGATCATCGTCACGCAAGTGGTGCTGTTTGTGGTGAGCCTGCTTCTGGGATTCGCCGCCGTTCTCGGCATCGTCGGACCGATCGCCCTCCTGTTCCTGACGTTTTTCGTCGGCGCCGGTTTCACGTTCTACCTGCCCGCACAACAGGCGAGCATCAACGAACTCGTTCCGCGCGCGGACCTGGCGCACGCGGTCGCGCTCGGCTCGGTGGCCTTCAATGTCGCGCGGGCGTTGGGACCGGCGCTCGCGGGAGCGATCGCTGCTGCGATGAGTTCCGGCAGCGCACTGATCGTCGGCGCGTTCTTCTTTCTGCCGATGTTCGTCGCGATGAAGCGCGCGGCGCCGCGCGACGTCGCGCTACCCGGGGTTCCCGAACGCCTGCTCTCGGGCGTGATGAGCGGGCTCCGTTTCGTCCGTCACTCCGCGCCGATGCGGGCGCTGATCCTGCGCAACCTCGCATTCAGCGTATGCGCGAGCGCGTTCTGGGCCCTGCTCCCGGTGATTGCCCGCGACCAGCTTGGCCTCGGTGCGGGTGGCTTCGGCCTCCTGTCCGCGAGTTTCGGCATCGGTGCGATCGTCGGGGCCGTGTCGATTCCCGGGCAGCTGCAGCGGCAGACGATGAATCGGGTCGTCACCTCGGGCTGCGTGCTGTGGGCCCTCGCAATCTTCATCGTGGCGCTGACCGTGAACACGCCGCTCGCCCTGCTCGGCACCGCGTGCGCCGGTGCGGCCTGGGTGTACGTGTTCGCGACGCTGTCCGCCGGCACGCAAAGCAGCGCGCCGGGCTGGGTACGCGCACGCGCCGTGTCGATGAACCTCGTGGCGACGCAGGGGTGCCTGGCGGTCGGCAGCGCGTTATGGGGTGTGCTCGCTTCGGGTTTCGGCACGCGCTGGGCACTGGCCACGTCCGCGACGGCCGTCTTTTTCCTGCAATGGGCGTATCGGCGCGTACGCGTGGAGATGGGACAGGAGGCCGACGTGATACCCGGCATGCGCCTGCCCGAACTCGCCGTGACGGCCGAACCGCTGCCCGACGACGGACCAGTGCTGATCCAGCTCGAGTACCGGATCGATCAAGCGAACCGTGATGCGTTCCTGAAGGCGATCCAGAAAGTGGGGCCGACGCGCCGCCGCAATGGCGCGACGAGCTGGCGGGTGTTTCGGGATCTGGGGGAGGACGGACGCTTCGTCGAGCGCTACGTGATCGCGTCGTGGGCCGAGTACGTTCGGCTGCGCGCACGGATGACGATGTCCGACAGCCGGCTGCAGCAGGCGGTGACCGAGTTGCAGCGACCCGACGTTCCGATTCGCGTGTCGCGGCTGATCGGCGTCACATCGGAAAGCGACGGCGCGCCGCGGACAGCGTCGTGACGCGCGTCCCGTGCTCGGTCCCGGCACCCGCCGGTTCGCGCGGCCGGACGCCCGGCGTCGCAGGATGGGTATAGTCACGGCCGAGACGTCCGATGGTAGACCTGCCGAGAAGGAGGTGCGCATGAGCTCTGTTCGGGAATTCCCGCGATCGCACCGACTGTCGCGTGCGCCGGGCAACGGCCGACGACTCCGTTGGGCAATCGCCGTCGTCGCCGCGGTTGCGCTGATCGGTTGTGCGGCGCCTCGCGGCGGTGACGAATCCGCAGACGTTACGTGCAACAGCGCCCAGCAGTGCCGCGTGGAGGTGCGCGTCGACTGCTCGAAACAGCCGTGCCGGATCGTCGTCGACCATCCGAACGTGTTCGCACGAGGCAATGACATCGTGTGGACCGTCGTCAACAATGCCGGCCAATCGTACGCATTCTCGCGCGACGACGGCGTTGCGTTCAAGTCCGCGGCAGGACGCGCTGCTTTCAGTTGTCATCGCGAGGCGAACCAGGCGCGTTTCGCCTGCATGAATCACCGCACTCCCGGACGCTTCGAGTACGCGATCCGGCTTGATGGCTCGCCGCCGGTTGGTCCGCTCGACCCGTGGGTGGTGAACTGACGCGTGATCGGGTTGCCTGAAATCGCCGCCCTGCTCGCCTGCGCGGCCGCCGGCTGGCTCGTCTGGGACACGCTGCGCGCTCGCGAGCACGCGAACGCGGCGATGCGCGCCGCCTGCGAGCGTCACGGCCTGCTGTTCCTGGACGACACGGTGTCGCTGCACCGAATGCGACCGGTCCGCGACGCCGATGGTCGCGTCCTTCTGCAGCGGACGTATCACTTTCAGTATAGCGACACCGGCCACAACCGCAGAAACGGCGCGATCACGCTCCGCGCCGACCGGATAGCCGCCGTCGATCTTGCCGACGGCGCACAGCCGGAGATGCTGTCGTGAGCGCAGCGCCGACAGTGTCGCGTGGCGGCCCGGCTGCGACGCGTGGACGGCGATCTTGACGCGGCGGGACTTCATGGTCGCCGGCATTGCGATTGCCCTTACGCTCTTCATCGGACTCGTGGCGCTCAACCTTCGCACGGGGGAGAAGCGGATCGAGGAGAAGGTCGAGCGCCTGTACGGCGCGGCGGATCCGCAGTTCTCGCGGGTGATGAGTGCGCTGCTCGGACCGCCGATACTTGACGGTAACCTCTTCCAGGTGCTGCGCAACGGCGACGAGATCTTTCCGTCGATGCTCGAGGCGATCCGCGGCGCGCGGTCGACGATCAGCTTCGAAAGCTACATCTACTGGTCCGGGACGATCGGAAAGGAGTTCGCCGACGCACTGTCCGAGCGCGCGCGCGCAGGCGTGAAAGTGCACTTGCTTCTCGACTGGCTCGGCAGCAGCAAGCTCGACGCATCGCAGCTCGCGCAGATGGAATCGGCCGGCGTCGAGGTCCGCCGCTTTCACGAGCCGAAGTTCTATCACCTGGCGCGGCTCAACAACCGCACGCACCGCAAGCTCCTCATCGTCGACGGCAACGTGGGTTTCACGGGCGGCGTGGGCATCGCCGACGAATGGGCGGGTCACGCGCAGGATCCGTCGCATTGGCGCGATACGCATTTCCGCGCCGAAGGACCGGTCGTCGCCCAGATGCAGGCCGTGTTCATGGACAACTGGGTGAAGGTCACCGGCAAGGTGCTGCACGGCACCGGGTATTTCCCGGCCATTCCGGCAGCGGGAGAGAGCCGGGGCCAGATGTTCAGCAGTTCGCCGGAAGGCGGCAGCGAAAGCATGCGGCTCATGTACCTGCTCGCAATCACGGCCGCTGCGCACTCGATCGACCTGTCGAGCGCTTATTTCGTTCCCGACCCGCTGACGATGCGCACGCTCGTCGACGCGGCGAAGCGCGGCGTTGCGATCCGCATCATCACCCCCGGCGAGCACATGGACGCCGAGACGGTGCGGCGCGCGTCGCGCGCCGGCTGGGGCGATCTGCTTCGCGCAGGCGTGAAGATCTACGAATACCAGCCCACGATGTTCCACTGCAAGGTACTGGTCGTCGACAATCTGTGGACCTCGGTAGGATCCACGAACTTCGACAGCCGCTCGTTCGGGCTCAACGACGAGGCAAATCTCAATATCGTCGACGGTGATTTCGCACGGCGCCAGGTAGAGGTGTTCGAGCAGGATCTCCGCCAGTCGGGCGCGATCACGCTCGCCCAGTGGCAGGCGCGGCCGATGTCGGAAAAGCTGCTGGAACACGCAGCCGCGCTGCTCGGCGGCCAGCTGTAGACGGCGCGGCGAACGTCGGAGAGACGGTGGCGCTGCGACGGCGGCCCGTTGCTGTCGTGACTCGACATCGCGAGGCCGGCGCGCGCGCCAACAGACGCACACGCACGCCAGGCCGCCCGGCGTCCTACCGTTAGACTCGCGGTCATGTCGCTTATATGGCTCGCGGTGCTCCCGTTTGCGGGCAGCGTCATCGCTGCGCTGTTCCCGTCGAACGCGCGGAACTCCGAATCGACGTGGTCGGCGCTGGTCGCCGCGATAGCGTTCGTCCGCGTGGCAACGCTTTATCCGGCCGTCCGCGACGGCTGCCCTTCGATCTCAAGCGCGAGGCATCGCCCGTGCCGCCCGTCGACGACGACACGTCGCCCGGCACCGCCATACCCGCTGCGACGGCGTTCCTCGGGCTCAGCTTCGTCGCCTGCGCATCGATGGTCGTCGGCCTGCCGCCACTTGCCGGCTTCCTCGCAAAATTCACGCTGCTGAATGCGTTGCTGGAGCCCGCCGTTCCCGGACTGGCGCGCGTCGCAACGTTCGCGCTGCTGCTTGCATCCGGGCTGCTGTCGCTGCTGGCGCTGTCGCGCGCCGGCGTCCGGTACTTCTGGTCGGCGCCCGGACGTGATGCACCCCGGTTGCGGGTGCTCGAATGCGCGCCGCTCGCGCTGCTGCTCGGCGCGTGCGCGCTGCTGGCGATCCGCCCGGAAC
The DNA here is from genome assembly GCA_039933815.1 of Betaproteobacteria bacterium. Taxonomy (GTDB): domain Bacteria; phylum Pseudomonadota; class Gammaproteobacteria; order Burkholderiales; family Casimicrobiaceae; genus VBCG01. The sequence continues at coordinate 1,115 of JBDTNI010000001.1, read as the reverse complement.
CCGCATTGCGTTATGGACGAGACGCCGCGCGGGGCGTGCTGCGGCCGGGGGACTATGTCGCAGCGGTGCTCGGCGCTACACCGGCGAGCCTGCCGCGACGTGCCGTTCTCGGCGCGGCACCGGCGCGCTGACGATGCGCAGGCTCGTCCCAGCTCCGCTCGTATCGCTGGCGCTGCTGGCGACGTGGCTTGCGTTGCACCCACACTTCGGCCCCGGCCATCTGGCGCTCGGAACGCTGCTGACGATAGCCGTGCCGCTGCTCACCGCGCCGCTCCGGCCCGCGACACCGCGGCTGCGGCGGCCCGCCGTCGCGGCGGCGCTCGTGGTTCGCGTGGCCCGCGATGTCGTCCGGTCGAACTTCGACGTCTGTCGCACGCTTTGGCGTGGCGCGCAGCCGCGCAGCGCGTTCGTGCGGATACCGCTCGACCTGCGCGATGCAAACGGGCTCGCGGCGCTGGCGATGATCACCACGGTCGTGCCGGGCACCGTATGGGCAGAACTCGCGCTTGACCGCGCCACGCTGCTCGTGCACGTTTTCGACCTCGATGACGAATCGGCATTCGTCGCACGCTACAAGGCGTGCTACGAACAGCCGCTGCGGGAGATATTCGAATGAGCCTGATCCTGCCCGCGGCAATCGTCGTCACGCTGGCCTTCTATTCGCTCGCGATGGCGCTCGCCACCGTGCGGCTGTTGCGCGGCCCCGCCGCCGAGGACCGCGTGCTGGCGCTCGACGTGCTGTACGTGAACGGCATGCTGGTGATGCTGGTTCTCGGCATCCGATTCGCGAGCGGTATGTACTTCGTCGCGGCGCTGCTCATCGCACTCTTCGGGTTCGTCGGCTCGTCGGCGTTCGCCAAGTTCCTGCTGCGCGGCGAGGTCATCGAACGATGGGCGCGACACTCCGGAGCGCGTGCTGAACGCCGTCCCGCCATGGGTCGAGGCGCTCGTCGCGCTGCTGCTGCTGGCGATCGGCGCGCTGGCGGTCACCGCGGCGCTGGGTCTCGAGCGTCTGCGCAACGTGTTCGAGCGGATGCATCCGCCGGCGGTGGCAACCACGCTCGCCACGGCACTGATGACCGCGCCACGGTTGTGTACTTTTCGGCGCTCGAACG